>NZ_JBJODK010000007.1:0-207805 GCF_045900275.1 Clostridioides sp. GD02367
TTCATGTTTGCCCTTTTCTTAAGGACAAGTAATACTGTATCATCTTAAAAATAATTCGTCAACACTTTTTAAAATTATTTTTTAAAACTTTTTAATTCTTTATATTACGTATTTCGCTGAATAGTAGCTATATCATAGGATTAACGACTTTTTATACAGATATTTTCTTATAAATTTATAATTATCAATCTACACATTTATAATTATTATGATTCTTATTTCTTCATATAAGCTTAGTAATATACATGAATCATCTATATATAAGTAAAAAATATATACCACATAAGACCATTAAATCAAAATAATAGATATAGGTTTATATACAAAAGAAAAAGTATCAATAGATTAAAAATAAACTTATTGATACTTCTCTTTATAATTATATATTTCATTACTGTATTACTATACGTTTTTCTATAATAGTATATATTTAAATAGTATATGTTTATATTTATACTTTATCTCATAGCCCTCATAGCATTTATTACTGCTATAAGTGCTACCCCTACATCAGCAAATATAGCTTCCCACATAGTAGCTATTCCTCCAGCTCCTAATATCATAACTATAATTTTTACTCCTAAAGCAAATATTATATTTTGCCATACTATTTTATTAGTCTTATTTGCTATCTCAATTGCTTTAGATATTTTACTAGGCTCATCCGTCATAAGAACTACATCTGCTGCTTCAATTGCTGCATCTGAACCTAGACCTCCCATTGCTATACCAACATCAGCACGAGCTAGTACTGGAGCATCATTTATTCCATCACCTACAAAGGCTATTTTTTCTTTTTCAGTTCTTCCTTCATATAAAGATTCTAATCTATCAACTTTTTCATTAGGAAGTAAATTTGAATAAACTGTATCTAATTCTAATTCTTTAGCGATATTTTTTGCTACTTTCTCATTATCTCCAGTTAACATTACAACTTCTTTTATTCCTATTGATTTTAAACTTCTTATAGCATTTTTACTATCTTCTTTTACTTCATCTGATATAACTATATAACCTCTGTATACTTTATCAACAGCAATATAGACTACTGTACCCACTTCTTTAGCTGGTGAATAGGATATATTCTCCTTCTTCATAAGTTTCTCATTACCTGCTAATATAAGTTTTCCATTATGCTTTACTCTGATTCCATAAGCTGCTATTTCCTCATAGCTATCTATTGTATCTAAATCAATTTTTTTACTGTAGTAACTTAATATAGATTTAGCTATTGGATGATTTGAGTTTACTTCTGCAATAGCTGCAAATTCTAGTAACTCTTCTTCTGATATACCTTCAGGATTTAATTTAGTTACATTAAACACACCTTTAGTAAGTGTTCCTGTTTTATCAAATACTACAGTATCTACACTTCTTAAAGCTTCTAAATAGTTACTTCCCTTAATAAGGATACCATTTTTAGATGCAAATCCAATTCCACTAAAGAAACTAAGTGGTATTGATAAAACTAGTGCACAAGGGCAAGAAACAACTAAGAATATCAACCCTCTATACACCCAATCACTAAATACCTCACCAGAGATTACAAGTGGTGGCACAAATGCTATCAATAAAGCAGCTATTACTACTACTGGAGTATAATATCTTGAAAATTTAGATATGAAGTTTTCTGTTTTTGATTTTTTAATACTAGAATTTTCAACAAGGTCAAGTATTTTTGAAACTGTTGACTCTCCAAAACTCTTTGTAACTTCAATACTCAATAAAGCATTCTTATTTATAACACCAGATAAAATTTCATCACCTTTTTCAACTTCTCTCAGTACTGATTCACCTGTAAGTGCAGAAGTATCTAGCATAGAAACTCCATCCACTACTACCCCATCTAGTGGTACTTTTTCACCAGGTTTTACTACTATTATATCTCCCACATTTACTTCTTCTGGTGAAACTACCTTAACTTCAGAATTAACTTTCAGATTTGCATAATCTGGTCTTATTTGCATAAGTGAAGTTATAGACTTTCTGGACTTACCAACTGCAACACCTTGTAAATATTCTCCTATTTTATAGAATAGCATAACCCCTACTGCTTCTGATAATTCTCCTATTAATAATGCTCCTACTGTAGCCAGAGCCATCAAGAAGTTTTCATCAAATACTCTTCCTTTTGATATGTTTCTTATTGCTCTTAAAAGTACATCGCCACCTACTATTACATAAGCAACTATAAATACTATATTACTAAATTGACTTTCATAACCTGTAGCTGTTTGATATATACCAAATATATATACAAGAGCTCCAATTATAAGTGGAATTAATTCTTTCTTATTTGTATCATTTGCACTCACTGCTTTCTCAGAAGTTCTAGGTCCTGTTTTGTCCTTAGACTCCACTTGTATATCAAGTCCTGGTTCTGTTGAATCTATTATTTCTTTTATTTTGTTTATAACACTATCTTCTTCAAAGTCATTAAGTATATTTACTGTAAGTTTTTTATTTACAAAGTTTAAATTAGAAGATTCAACTTCTTTTAATTTAGAAACTTTATTGTTAATCTCTTCTGCACAATGTGCACAGTTTAATCCTCCTAATATAAGTTCTTTTTTAATTGATGTCCTATTAGATGTATTTTCTTTAGAACTTATTTTTATATCAAGACCTGGTTCTGTTGAATCTATTATGTCTATTATCTTTTCTATAGTATTATCTTCATTGGAACTATTCTCTATATTTACTGTAAGCTTTTTATTTATAAAATTCAAATTGGAAGACTTAACTTCTTGTAACTTAGAAACTTTATTGTTAATCTCTTCTGCACAATGTGCACAATTTAATCCTCCCAATATAAATTCTTTTTTAATTATATTATTTGCTTCCATATATATTCACTCCTCTCTGTTATCATTTATAAGTCTCTCTAATATGGTTTAATCCACAATCAAATATTTGGCTTATATGACTATCATCTAATGAGTAATACACTGTCTTTCCTTCTCTTCTAAACTTTACTAATCTTGCCTGCTTTAATACTCTAAGTTGATGAGATATTGCAGAGTGAGTCATATTTAATAAACTTGCTATATCACATACACACATTTCATTTGCAAATAATGCATACAATATCTTTACTCTAGTAGTATCACCAAATACTTTAAATAACTCTGCTAAATCATATAACATTTCTTCATCTGGCATAGTCGATTTAGCTTCTGTTACTATTTCTTCATGTATTACATTACAAATACAATCATTTATCTCTTCTCTCATTTTTAATCCTCCATTATTTTAATATATGAATAACTGTTCATATGTTCATTATATTCCATCACTTCTAAATTTGCAACAATAATTTTTATTTATTTAATAACAATTAGAATGCACATATTATCACCTTTTTTAATATATATATTATTAGAATAAGTTTTTGTAAACTTTTTTATAGTTTTCTAGGAGGTGCAAGTTTAATATGAGTAACAAGAAAAAAAAGGATTTAGACAATAGTTACATGCCTTACTTAGACCCAGCTAACTATGCAGATTATATTACTAATGAAGAAATTCCCCAAGATGAATTGAGAAATGACCCACAAATTTCTAATGGTTATACAAAGATACCTAATAATCAGAATGTAAATAATATTTATCCTAACAGCGCAAATAATTATCCTAAAAGTAGTAATTCTCCAAACAACTTGCCTAACACAAATAATACATCCGGAAATATGAATTACAACACATCTGCTTCAAATAATATGCCTAATAACATGAACTATAATGCATCTAATAATATGGGTATGCCTAACAATATGTCTGGCAATATGAATAATAGCATGGGCATGCCTAACAATATGTCTGGCAATATGAATAATAACATGGGTATGCCTAACAATATGTCTGGCAATATGAATAATAATAACATGGGTATGCCTAACAATATGTCTGGCAATATGAATAATAATAACATGGGTATTCCTAACAATATGTCTGGTAATATGAATAATAACATGGGTATGCCTAACAATATGTCTGGTAATATGAATAATAACATGGGTATGCCTAACAATATGTCTGGCAATATGAATAATAACATGGGATGGAATATGAACAATAATATGGGTATTCCTAACTTCTCATGTAATCAAAATATGCCTCCTAATGTACTTATGATGATACCAGGTGTCATATGTCATAATACAATGCAAGGTATGCCTGTAGTTATGCCTAGTACTATGCCTCCTAGTATATTTCCTACTCCTTATGGTTCTAGTAATATGACTATGCAAGGAATACCACAAAATACTAATATTGAGGAATTTGATGAGGAAGAAATGTAAAATATTTTTTAAGTAATTTTAAGTAAATTGTATAAGACATCAATAATTGGCCATAATAATAAATGTATTCCTCATAATATTCCCCCAATATTATTATAGGTATAGAGAGTTGACTGAATATACTTTTATTCGGTCAACAAATATTAACATAATCTAATAAAATAAATATAAAAAAATCAGATAAAATTAAATTTTATCTGATTTTTTTGCTTGTTGGCATTTTCTTCTTTTTAAATTATCAGTAATATTTAGGTAACAACCTCTATCATGATTACTTGGATTTTTCGGTTATTTATCAACTACAATACAAATCTTTTTGGCTTTCTATTAAGTTAATTAGTTATATGTTATAATGACTCTAACAAGCTACTATTATATTTAATAGGAGGTATCACTTTGAATAAATTATGTATGTTTTACTTCTCTGGAACTGGCATGACGGAATATATAATTAATAAACTAAAGCAAGAATTTGAAAATCAACAATTTTGTGTTGAGTGTACAAAAATAGAAAATATTAAAAAATCTAAAATTCATTTGACATCATATGATATGGTAGGAATAGCTTACCCTGTACATTCTTTTAATGCACCTCAGATTGTATTAGATTTTGTAAAAACTTTGCCTAACACACACTCTATGGATACATTTATAATACATACAGCAGGTGAAGACAATCATATGAATTATGCGTCCTCAAATTTATTAATCAAAAGATTAGATGCTAAAGGTTTCAAAGTATTTTATAATAAATTGTTTGCTATGCCATCAAATTTTATGGTCAAATATGATGATACAAAAACAAGAGAGCTTATTGATAAAGCAGATAAAGAAATATATAATACTGTACATAATTTAATTAATAGAATTTCATACCTTCCAAATAGTAGCACTTTAGTAAAAACACTATCCTTTATTGGTAGGTCAGAATGGTATGGAGCTCATATCTTAGGTAAGTTTTTTTATGTCAAAAATAATTGCATACACTGTTCTAAATGCGCCAATAATTGTCCTAAACACAACATAAATATTACAAAAGATAAAGTTAAGTTTAATTGGAGTTGTTGCTTGTGTATGAGATGTATTTATAATTGTCCTGAAAATGCAATTAATATACATCAACCATTTAAATTTATCCGTTTTAATAAATGGTATGATTCTAACCTATTCACAAAAAATAGAGATTAAAAAATAAAATGTATTTAATATCTTGCAAATTAACTCGTATATATAATACATACTAAAAATTAATATTGGTAAATAATATGAGAAGAATTATAAATTTTTTTATTTTTCTAATAAACTGTATAAAATTTTAATAATTGACCACAATAATAAATGTATTCCTCATAATATTCCCCCAATATTATAGAAATTAATTTAAGCGAGATTAAATTCAGTTAATCTCGCTTAAATAATGCCCAAAAATATTATTCCAAAAAATCATCAAAATCTATTGAACCTGATTCTGCAAAATCATATAACGCATTTTGTTCAAAGAAAAAATTCTCTTCAAACTTTATATATTTACTATAGTTAGCTTGACTTATCTCATTAATATAATTGCAATCATTTTCATTATAAGTGCCAATAAAAAGTTTATTTCCCATTAAGTAATATATAGCTTTCATATCATTATTTATTATATACACATTTTCTTTAACATGGTCATTATTAAAATTAAATCTAGTAAAAAATACACCTTCATTCATATAACTTTTTAATAAAAATGGATTATCTCTATAAAATACTTTAGCAAATTCTTCAGATGAGTTTACACTATAAACACTTACAAATTCATTCTTAGAAATCTCATCAAATACCTCAAAATCATACATTGCTTCTTTATCTGTTACCAATAAAGAATTAATCTTAAAACCAGTTTCATTACATTTACTTATACAAAAAGCAATTTTGCAGATATAATATCCATCATTGTCTTCATATAAGGCTTCACTTATATACCTACCTTGACCTTTACCATTTACCACATTTTTGAGCAATGTGCCATTTATATTTGTAATATGCATATTTGCAATCTCATCACTACCAGAAAAATATTTTAAACTTTCCCTATCCCATGCTATAAATCGCATAGTCATGTAGTTTATAAATTCAACTTCTTCATCAACTCTTTTACATATTTTGTTATATAATTTTTCTATAGTTAAATTTGTTTTATAATTTTTTATAATATCAATGTACTCAACTTTATCTCCTGGCAATAACTTGTCATAGTAAAGATTTTTATTCCCAAAATGAGAGACTAAAAACAAAGATTCATCCTTTGTTAATTCAACTCTATCTGAACCAAATCCGCCCATTAATCTTTCTTCTTCCATGTAAGCTTCTTCTTGTGTTGGATTTTTTAAACTTACATAATCTGCTAAACCTAATCCCTCTGCATCTAATAGAAAATATTGACAGAAGTGATTATTTTTATCATCTATCCAATTTATTATAAGACCTAAACTACCCATAAGTCTAGAATTCGTAACCTTTGCAAAATTAAAATTCATATAATCACACCCTTTAGACTTTAAAATATTTGTTTTTTAATATATAAATTATTATACATATATTTTAACAACTTAGATACAATTTATAATATAATATAAGGAAATGATTAATTGAGGTGGTCTTATGAAAAATATAGCAGCTTTTTTTGATATAGATGGTACTCTTTATAGAGACTCTCTTATGGTTGAACATTTTAAGAAATTAATTAAATACGATATAATTGACCAAAAAAATTGGTATAAACATGCTAGAGACACTTTTATGGATTGGGATAAAAGACAAGGTAATTATGATGATTATCTATTGGAAATATGTGACCTTTATGTCGATTCATTAAAAGGATTAGATAAAACTTGTATTAATTTTACAAGTGACCAAGTAATTAAATTAAAAGCAGATAGAGTTTATAAATACACACGTTCAAGAATCGATTGGCATCTAAATCAAGGTCATATAGTCATATTCATATCTGGTAGCCCTGGATTTCTGGTTGAAAAAATGGCAAAAAAATATAATGTAACTGATTTTCTAGGAAGTGACTATGTATTTGAAAATGATATATTTACAGGAACAGTTATTCCAATGTGGGATTCTATAAGTAAGAATAATGCTATAAACGATTTTGTTGTAAAGTATGATTTAGACTTATCAAACTCATATGCTTATGGTGATACTAATGGTGATATAAATATGTTAAAAAGAGTTGGAAATCCAATTGCAATAAATCCAACAAAGGAACTTTTAGCTCAAATATCACTTGATAATGAAATTTCTAAAAATGTTGAAATAATAGTAGAAAGAAAAGATATTATTTACTCTTTATCTACAGATGTAAATATAGTAGATATTTAATTTATATTATATCTTTTAAAATAAACCATTCTATCTAATATATAAAAAGCTTTGACTAAAAATCAAAGCTTTTTATATATTAATACCAAGTATATATTAAATTTAGTTTTAAATATAAATACATATTCAGATACATTATTTATATTTATTTAAATTACAATTCCATTAAAATTAAATATAAAAATCAACTCTTATTTTTAAATAGCATCTTTCTTAGCTTATTATTGTAATAACTTATAAAAGAGCTATAAACATAGTCATATACTATAAAGGCTACTTCAAATGAACCTATAATAAAAATATTTATTGGGATATAAACTATTGTTCTTAATAAAAAATACAATATAAGTATCATTATATTTGCAAATACTAACTTCATGAAATATTCAATATATATTGCCCTATCTTTTTCTATAAGATATTTTGCAATACCATATATTCCAAATGTAAGTGAATACACAATCCATTGAGACTTACTTACCATCACTATAAATCCCAAAACTATAGAACCTATATAAAAAGCAATTCCACTCTTAAATCCCCATTCCATTATTACAATTGATACTAAAAGTGATGCTACTCCCATAATGAACAATGTATTTACAGGAATAATATTTGTAAGAGTCAACAATATCACATTTAATGCTAATAAAACTCCTCCATAAGCAACTTTTATACTCATATTTATCATCCTAACAACAAGTTATTAAATCTCCTCCAAAGCATTCACAACATGAATCTAGACACCAAAGTTTAGCACAGTTTTCACAACAATCATCACCTAGACAACAGCAACAATCATCACAACAACAGCAACATCCACCTAAATCATTACGTCTTCTTCTATTATAGTTATCAGCTCTATTGTTATATTCATTTCTATATTCTGTATAACTTCTAAGTGCCTCACTATATTCATGATTTTCTGGCTCCATAAATTTTGCTCTTTTTAAGAAGTCTTCTCCTTCTTCATAATATCCTATGTTCATTGCAGAAAAACCAGTTAGATAATACCATTCTGCACACTTGTCACTCAACGACTTTAAAAAATCATATGCTTTTCTAAATTCACTATTTTCTATAAAAGCTCTTGCTCTCATAAAATTTTCATTATTATAAGTATTACTGTACATTCTTTCCACCTCTGCTTTCTAATATATTCATATATCTTAAATAAACACCAGAATAAATTATATTTTCTATTATCCTGACATTTGTATTTAGATTTAAATTATCAATTCCTCTAGCTAAAAATCCCAATGATGTTACAATTATTTTTTTTACCTTTTGTTTTAACTCATCGTTTTTATCTACATATTCTATAAAAGGATTGTATCTTCCTTTCTTAAAATCTTCATCTAAATCTTCATATGCATCTAGTAGATATATATACTTACCTATATTAAAGCCTATCATTCTTAAGTTTCTCTCATTTTCATCTTTTTTGTAGGCAAACACTTCACCCATTATATTTCCAAATGTATTAGATACTTCATCTATATTTATATTGTTTTCCTTTTCTAACTTATTTAATTCATTTAGCTGTTGTTTTATATACTCTGCTTTTTCGCGATACTTTTCATATGCTAAGTTTAATTTGTTTTTATATATATAATATGCTAATTTATCTTTTATGCGTTTATCATCCATTAAATTATCTTCCAATTTATAATATGTTAAAAGAATATTCATACTTGCTGCATATTCTGTAATATCATTTGTAATTACCTTTTTCTTTTTAAATGGATTAACTATACATGCTTCCTCTGTATTTATAGATTCTGGCTTATATACTGAAGTTAATAAAATAATTAAAAATGTTATATCGTAATTCAGAGAAAATCTAGAGATTTCTCCATGATTTCTTTTTAAATATTTACATAGACCACAGTAATAAGCTTTATAATGGTCATATTCTCTAAATGTTAAATCCATTTTGTTTATTTTAACATATCCAAACATAAATACTCCTTTTTGTACTACTTTTTATATAAATTATATATAGTATAACACTTTTTATCAAGATTATATAATTTACAGTATTCTAAGAAACTTTAAAAATACCTTCTAATCATTGTATCTTAGATTGAAAATAATTAGAAGGTTAAGTTAAAAATAATATTAAATTATATACTTATACTAATTCATGCACATAATCTTACTTACATTAACTTGATTTTTAGATAATTGGAATATATTCGAAATTGCCTATAGTATCCTTTAATTCCTTTTTTGCTTTACCTACAATAGATTCATCAAGCATTACATCACTTATTGAACATGCTATAGCTTTAGATGCTAATAACATTGCTTTAAATCCCATATTAGAACCTGCACTAGCACAAGATTGCCATGTATGAGCAGAAATGCCAATAGGCCAAACTGAGCAAGAGCATTGTGCTGTAGGAGTTATATAACTAACATCTCCAATATCTAATGATAATGATATACAGTTATTATGAGTAAAAGTATCATCTGTAATTTCATCATGTAAAGCCATTCTAGTAATATCTTTGTTTCCACTTAATACACTAGAAACACTAATTCTTTTATCTATAGAAACTGTTTTAGCTAATTCTTCTGCAAAATAGTAGTCATTTTCATCATAATTTTGAGTTCCTATCAATTTCATATTTTGTGATAGAATATCTGTTAATATTGTATTTGGAATATAGTCATATACTCCACTTATAATATTATATTCCATACTAGTATCTGTCATCAGTGCTGCTCCTTTTGCTATATCAACCACTCTATCAAATACATCTCTTACATGTTCCATTTTCACACCTCTTATGTAATACCATACTTCTGCGAAATCTGGGACTATGTTTGGCATTTTTCCACCATTAGTAGTTACATAATGTACTCTACAACTATCAAATATATGCTCTCTTAAATAGTTACAACCTATGTTCATAAGTTCTACTGCATCAAGTGCACTTCTTCCATTATAAGGAGCTTGTGCCGCATGAGCACTAATTCCATTATATCTAAATTTTACAGAATAATTAGCAAGGGTTGGAATCCTTATTGGAGTATTTATATCAAATGGATGCCAACTAAATGCACAATCTATCCCATCAAAAAAACCTTTTTTTATCATTAATACCTTTCCTGACAAATCTTCCTCTGCGGGACACCCATAGTACTTTATAGTTCCTTTAATCTTTTTTAGTTTGATTAGTTCTTTTATCGCAACTACAGCCCCCATTGAACCTGTACCAAGTAAGTTATGTCCACATCCATGACCTGCACCACTCTCTAAAATAGGTTCTTTTGTAATGGATATTTTTTGAGATAAACCATCCAAAGCATCATATTCTCCTAAAACTGCTATAACTGGTTTACCTTCTCCATAACTAGCTACAAATCCTGTATCCATACCTTCTAATTCATCTATATTAAAATCATACTTTCTTAAATATTCTTTTTGTAAGTTTGAAGCATAATATTCTTTATATTGAAGTTCTGGATTTTCCCATATCTTATCTGATATATCCCTTAACTCTTCTTGTATCTCATCTATATATTGCATTAAAAATTTTTTATTTAAATCTTCCATATTAATTGTATAATCCTCCTTAAATCAGATACTTTATACTTAACTAATTAAAATAGCTAATTTTAAAATATATTCTACTTTATAATCATTCTATAAAATAAAACCTCTTGACTTGTAAGCTTCACTTTATCAAGTAAGAGGTTTTCAAATTTTATAAAATTTTTAACATGTTAACCAGTCTAGCATGTTAACCCATAATTTATTATAGTACTTCCAATCAGTAAATTCTTTAGGTCCCCAATGAGGTGCACAGTCAGAACTAAATATAGCAGATTTTCCTTTTCCAAACTCCCCAACTGCTACAAATGGGTCTCCTCCAATTGTTGCTAATACAGGACAATTATCTCTGGCAACTGTCTTGTTATATCCTAAAAACTTCGGCCAGTCTTTTGGAATATCTTTCAATACTGGATGCTCAGAATCGACAACTACAGGAATTATTCCTGCTGGTTTTTCTACTCTATCATCTTTATCTATCATAGTTATTGGTAATACATCTTTTATAGCAGTTTCTCCAAATCTAGCTTTTGCATCTATACCTGTAAATGACATGTATCCACCTACCATAATTAATGCTCCACCATTATTTACATACTCTTTGATTAGTTCAAGTCTATCTGGATTACTATTACAATCTATAAAAGTGCTATTAGATAGTAAGAAAGTGTTAGAACCTATATCAGACAATATTATACAATCATACTCATCTAATTCTTCTAATGTATATGGGAAACTATCTGCTGCTACATGTGCAGGCATATGAACTGTCTCATATCCTCCAGATTCTATTGCTTCTTTTAACCACTTTACAGCTTCTTCGTAGTGAGTTGTAACAAATGTATCAAACCCTTTTATATGAGTTATATTTTTTACCCAAGATTCCCCTACTATTAATACTTTTTTCATTTATATAATCCTCCTACTTTTATAAGTTTAATATTAGACTTGCATACATAAGTATACTGTCTAAATACTCATTGATTTCAACATACTCATTTATTGAATGGCATTGTTCTATTGAGCCTGGTCCCAATATTAATGTTGGTATTTCAGCTAAGTTTTTCATCAATCTTGCATCATTCCCAGCTGTCGAACCTTTTATTTCTAATTTTTTCTCTAAAACATCTTCTAGTATTTTATGTGCATTCACTACAAAATCAGAATTTTTATCCATCTCAAAACCTAATCCTGATTGATATATATTTATATTTGGCTTATTGTCTTTAAGCCACAAATCTCCATTAGACCTTGTAATTATAACATCAGTCACATCATTTACAACTTGTTCATAGCTCATTATATTTGGTAAGAAGTGCACACACAAATTAAATACACACTTATCTGGCACAGTAGAGCCTGCTGTTCCACCGTTTATTACACCCAAATTTATTGTAGGCGAAGGCAATAGTGGATGCTTATATATCATAAGCCAGTTATGTTCTAATTCTTTTATATCTTGAAGCAGTAACATAGCCTTCTCTATTGCGTTTACACCCTCCCACTTACTACCACAGTGAAGAGATACACCTTTAACCTCGACTTCAAAGAATACAAATCCCATATGTGCAATTATTAAATTCTGTTCTGATGGTTCACAAATTACACAGTAATCTCCATCAATTCCATTCATAACTGCATTTATGGTCCCATTTCCTCCACCCTCTTCATCTACTACTGACATTACCTTTACATTACCAGGTACATTTAAACCACTATCTTTTATAAGTTTTATAGCTAATAGTGATGCTATAAGCCCAGACTTCATATCCGCAGTTCCAAGACCATAAATCTTACCATCATCTTCTGTACCACAATATGGATTGTATCTCCACTTACTTATATCACCTGGTGGCATAGTATCTACATGACCATTAAATACGATTGTCTTCCCAGGTAAATTATCACTGTATTTACAAATTAAATTATATCTATCTTTATAATTGTGACCTAGATTTCCTTCTTTATAGGTATCTTTTGCTTTTTTAATTAGCTCTTCACTCATGTCTTGTCTATCTACACTAAAACCTATGTTATTTGCAAGTTTCTCAATATATTCTTGTCCCTCTTTTTCAAATCCACCTAGTATTCCATGACCAATATCTTCAGTCTTTATACTTACAAGTTCTTTTAAATAATCTATGTATTCTTGTTTTTTATTATTTAATGTATCTAAGAGAATTTTTTTCATATTTCCCCCTAAGATTTATTTTTTCATTTAAAATATAACTATTATTTAGCTTTAGCTGATTTTTTTAATTTTATATTATTTATCCATATAGCAAATAGCATTACCAACCCTTTTATAATCATTTGATTATATGAAGATACACTCAATAGATTTAGACCATTTCCTAATATTCCTATTATCCCAACACCTATACATGTACCTACTATAGAACCAGAACCACCCATCATATTAGTACCACCAAGTACAACTGCTGCTATAGCATCTAACTCTGCTCCATCTCCAACAGTTGGGGAACCTGATGCTAAACGTGATGATAATATTATTCCAGCCAATGCTGTTAGTAATCCAGCTAGTGCATATACTTTTACTATTACTTTATTTACTTTTACTCCACATAATCTAGCAGCTTCTTCATTTCCACCTACTGCATGTACATGACGTCCAAAATTGGTTCTTTTTAATAGAAAATGGCCAGCTATTACAACTATAATCATAATTATAACTGGTATTGGTATTGGCCCAACATATCCTCTACCTAACATCTTAAATGCATCTGTATTTACTGATATAGGTCTTCCACCTGTAAATACAAAGCTTGCTCCACTTATTATTGTCAACATGGCTAATGTTACAATAAATGGTGGTAGTTTTTGTGTTGAAATAATTGCACCTTTTATAACTCCTAATATTGTTCCTATTGCCAAGGCAAGTATCATACCTATCCATATAGGTGCATTATAATTTACTACTGTTGTAGCCCAAAATGTACCCACTAGAGCAATTACTGCTCCTACACTTAAATCTATTCCTCCAGTAATTATTACAAATGTCATACCTACTGCAAGTATTGCATTTATTGATATTTGTCTTCCAACGTTAATTAAATTATCTAAAGTTAAAAAATTAGATGAAGCTACACTCATTATTATAAAAATTATTACAAGTCCTATAGCTGCACTCCCTTGGTCTCTAAATGCACTTGTTAATTTTGTTAATAATGGAGATGAATTATCTTCTCTATGCTTAGTTATTGAACTCATTAATTTTACCTCCGAAAGCCAATTTTAATACATTATTTTCAACCATTTCTTCACCTTCTAAAAATCCACTTATATGACCTTCTCTCATAACCATTATCCTATCACTCATTGATATTAATTCTGGTATTTCGGAAGATATCATTATGATACTTACACCACTCTCTACTAAATCTCCCATTAGATTGTATATCTCTGCTTTAGCATTTACATCTATACCTCTAGTTGGTTCATCCATAATTAATATGTCTGGCTGTAATAAAAGCCATCTTGCTATTATAGCTTTTTGTTGATTTCCACCACTTAAACTCTGTATAACTTGATTCATATGTGGTGTTTTTATCTTTAATGCTTCTATGTATTTTTCTAGTACTTCTTTTTCTTTTTTTCTGTCTATAACTGATTTAAACTTAGATATTTTCTTTAATCCAGCCATAGTTGTATTTTCTTTTACACTCATCTGCAAAAACAATCCAGTACCTTTTCTATCTTCTGTTATTAGTCCTAATCCATTTTCAATTGCATCTGATGGTGTTTTAAATTTAATCTCTTTATTATTTAAATATATTTTCCCATAATCATATGTTCTAAGCCCAAATATAGCTTCTACTATTTCACTTCTCTTACTTCCAACTAATCCACCTATTCCAAATATTTCACCTTTTCTTATGTTAAAACTTATGTTATTGAAGACGTTGTTCTTAGTTAAATCTTCCACTCTCATAACTTCTTCTTTTATCTCTACATCTCTTTTAGGGAAAAATTGGTCTAGCTTTCTATCTATCATTAAGTTAACTAATTCTTCCTCAGATGATACTTCTTTAGTATTTAGAGTCGAAATCGTTTTCCCATCTCGCATTATAGTTATTCTGTCACAAATTTCAAAAAGCTCTTCCATTCTATGAGAGATATATATTATACTAACTCCACTACATTTTAAATCATTTATAAGTCTAAAAAGTATTTCAGTTTCTTTTTTACTTATTGAAGATGTAGGCTCATCCATTATTAATACTTTGGTTTCTGATGATAAAACTCTAGCTATTTCTACCATTTGCTTTTGAGCTATACTAAGCTCTTTAACTAGACCATTTGGATTTATATCTATTCCCATATTGTCAAAAATCTTTTTAGCCTCTTCATTCATTTTTTTATCGTTAGTTAAGACTTTGCCATTTATTTCTTTTCCCATAAAAATATTTTGTGCTACTGTCAATTCATCAAATACTGTTAATTCTTGATAGATTGCATTTATACCTATCTTCTTAGAAACATCTGGTGATATATTCTCTATTTCTTTACCTTCAAAGACAAATTTGCCAGAAGTTTTTGGATGTGCACCAGTTAAAATCTTTATCATAGTTGATTTACCAGCACCATTTTCACCCAGTAGTGCATGAACTTCACCATGAAGTAACTCAAAATTAACATTATCTAATGCTCTGACACCAGGAAATTCTTTAGCAATATTACTTAACTTCAGAATTGTATTACTCATAATGACACTCCTTTTTAAATAGGATTTCTTTCAAATAATCTCATTTTATTTTACTAATTCTTAAAGTCTTTTATATTTTCTTTATCATAAAGTAAAGCTGGTACTGGTATATTTTTTTCTACTTTTTCACCTTTTATAGCTTTTACTACTGCTTCTACAGCTAAACGTCCCATTTCCTTAGGTTGTTGTTGAATCATAGCAAGAATAGTTCCATCTGTTATTCCACTTGCTGCTTCTTCAGTTAAGTCAAATCCTACAATCTTAACATCTTTATTCTTTGCAGATTCAAGTGCCGCTTTAGCTCCTAGTACACTATTTTCAGCTGTTGCGTATATTATATCTACATCTGGATTAGATTGAATTAAGTTTTCAACTGTATTAAGAGATTCTTCTCTATCATATCCTGGTTGTGAGTTTAATATCTTAACATTTGCTGAGCCTTTTAATGCATCTTTAAATCCATCTATTCTTTGCATTTGTATTTGAGATTTTAAATCTGTTACTATTGCTATTTCTGATTTCCCACCTAATTTTTCATCTATGTACTTTTTAGTGTATTCCCCTAATTTTTTACCAGCATCATAACTAACTGTTCCTACATAACTTGTAATATTTTCAGTATTTAATACAGCATCCACTGTCACTACTGGCATTTTTTCAAATGCTCCCTCTACAGCTGGTACTATAGCTGAGTTATCTGTTCCAAGTACTATCATTCCATCCACATTTTGTTGTATAAAATCTTCTATTGCTGATGTTTGCTTTGCCACATCTTGGTCTGGGTCATTTACTATGACTTTCACGCCTAGTTCTTTAGCTTTTTCTTTGATTCCCTCATCAATATCTATAAAAAATTGATGTTGAAGAGTTATTGTAGATACTCCTATAGTTAAATCTTTCTTATCTGAGCCACTTTTATTATCTGACTTGCTTGGCCCTTCCATTGAACATCCTGTTAACATTCCTATTGCTAGTGTTCCAGCAATTCCTAAAGATAAAATTTTTCTCACTCTCATAATTAACCTCCATTTTTAATAGTTTTAAATTTGAACAAATTGGATTTCTATTTATTAATATTTAAATATTTTTCAACATCTTCTTTATAAGGCATACCAGATTGAGCTCCCAACTTTGTTACAGAAAGACCTGATACTACTACTGCATATTCCACTGCTGTATATAGATTTTTACCTTCTGTTATAGCCACTGACAATGCTCCATTAAACGTATCTCCTGCTCCTGTAGTGTCTTGGACATCAACTCTTATGCAAGATACATGCTTGATTTCCTTACCATCATAAAATCTAGCTCCATTTTTTCCTTCTGTTATTACAAGTTTATTAGGATATTTTTTTAATACTTCCTCTATCTCTTCCTCTGTATCAAAAACTATTTTATATTCATGTTCATTTGGTGTTAAGTAAGTTGCTTTTTCTATTATATCTTCATCTAATTTTATTGCAGGTGCTGGATTTACCAAAACTTTTATCTTATTTTCAAAACAGAAATTTACCACATAATTTATTGTTTCTAATGGAATCTCTAATTGTAGTAATACTATGTCTGCATTCTTTATCTCTTCTTCATTCTTTTTAATTAATTCTATGTCTACTAATTCATTAGTCCCTGGCACAACAACAATACTATTATCATTTTCACATAGTGTTATGACAGCAACACCAGAACTTTTGTGCTTATTTCTAGATACTAAGCTATAATCAACTTTATTATCTCTAAAATTTCTTATTAACTCTTCTCCTAAGCTATCCTCACCTACACATGATATCATTTTCACATTTGCTCCTAGCTTAGATGCTGAAACAGCTTGATTAGCACCTTTTCCACCAGGTGACGTAAAAAAACTATTACCTAGTACTGTTTCTCCTTTTTCTGGTCTTTTATCTACAGAACATACCATGTCCATGTTTACACTTCCTATGACAACTATGTTTCCCATTACATTACTCCTTTACATATCTATTTATGTCTCGAATGTTGCTATTTATTATCTTTCGTTGAATCTCTTATAACTAATTCTGGCTTAAAAATCAACTCATCAAATGATTCTTTTTTATCTCCTCTTAAACAATTTATCAGTATCTCACTAGCCTTGTATCCTATGTCAT
The DNA here is from genome assembly GCF_045900275.1 of Clostridioides sp. GD02367. Taxonomy (NCBI): domain Bacteria; kingdom Bacillati; phylum Bacillota; class Clostridia; order Peptostreptococcales; family Peptostreptococcaceae; genus Clostridioides; species Clostridioides sp. GD02367. The sequence goes on from NZ_JBJODK010000007.1 coordinate 18,087, forward strand.
AAGATGGCTGTCTCACTGTTGTAAGAGAAGGACTTATTAGGCTAGATGTCTGAATATCATCAAATCCTACAACATTTACATCATTTGGTATATTTAATCCTCTTTCTTTAAGCCCTCTTATAACACCTATTGCAATCAAATCATTTGCACAAAATATTGAATCAAAATCTATTTTTTCCAGTTTTTTTATAAATTCCTGTCCCCATTCAATTTTATACTTACCTTCAAATACATAATCAGGGTTGTAACTTAAATTACACTCAATTAATGCTTTTTTGTATCCCTCTAATCTATCTACTGCTATTTCATTTTGAAGAGGACCACTTAGGTATATTATTTTCTTACTCCCAATATCTAATAAATGTTTTGTAGCTATATATCCACCTTCAAAGTTGTTTATTTTAACTATTCCTTTTAAAGTTTCTTTGTTCATACTTATTTTCTTATCAATTAATACAGTTGGTATTTTTATGTCTTTATAATTTGCCTCTTTCCAATTTGTATTTGAAGAAGCCGCAAAGATAATTCCATCTATCATTCTCTCTGATAATGTTCTTATCCCTTCATATTCTTTTTTGGCATCTTCGTCTGTATTACATAAAATTATGTTGTAACCTTCTTCATTAGCCTTGTCTTCCACTCCTCTTGATACATCTGTAAAAAATGGATTTCGGATATCTGGTATAAGAAGCCCTATAGTGTTAGTTTTTTTAGTTACTAGGCTTTGTGCTAGTTTGTTTGGTACATAATTTTTTTCTTTCATTATTTTTAAAATTTTTTCTCTTGTTGCTTGACTTATATTTTCATCTTTATTATTAATGACCTTTGACACAGTTGTTTTAGAAACACCAGCCAATTCGCCAATTTCTTTTATAGTAATACTCAAGAAGTTCACCCCCGCAATTTAGGAAACCGTTTTACTTAACCGGTTACCTAGATATTAGCACATCCTTTTTTCCTTTGCAACTATTTTATATAAATTTTGATATTTTTCTCATTTTTCATAATATTGCAATTTATAATTCAAATTTAATATTTATATTAATATACAAAAAAAAATTAATATACTTTTATAATTATTTAAAAGTACATTAATTAATTTAAGTAATCTTTATTAAAGTTCAAGTCCTTGTTCTATAATCATTTTTTTATCATTTTCAATTCCATTTCCGACAGTTGTTAAATAATCACCCACAATTGCAGAATTTACACCACCATTAAATCCAATTTTGTCATACCCTTTTAAAGATAACCTTCCACCAGCATATCTTATGTATACATTGGGAATTATGAATCTAAATACTGCTGTTGTTTTTAATATTTCCATAGGCTCTAATATATCATAATCTTCCATAGGAGTATTCTTAATAGGGTTTAAAATATTTATCGGAATTGATTTGACATTTAATTCTCGTATTTCAAAAGCCATTTGTAGTCTTTGTTCTTTACTTTCATTCATCCCTATTATTCCACCTACACATACATCTAATCCAGCCCTTTTAGCTTCTTTAATTGTTCTTATTCTGTCTTGATAAGTATGTGTTGTACATATATTATCAAAATTATCTTTAGATGTCTCGACATTATGATGATATGTAGTCACACCTACTAATTTCAGCTTTTTAGCTTGCTCATAATCTATAATACCTAGAGATGCACATAATTTTAAATTAGTATTTTCTCTTAATCCTTCATAGATATTTAAAATATCATTAAACTCTTTTCCTGTCATACCTTTACCACTTGTAACTAAAGAGAATCTATGTACTCCTTTACTTTCCATTTCTTTAGCTCTCCTTAAAATCTCATTGTACTCGAGCAATGAATATTCATCTACCCCAGTTTTATAATGGGATGATTGTGCACAAAATTTGCAGTCTTCACTACATTTGCCAGACTTAGCATTCATTATTGTACATAAATCCACTCTTCTTCCCATAAAAGCTTCTCTTATTTCATTTGCAGATTTTAATAGTATATCAAGAATATTTTTGTTATTTGTATCAAGGCTTATTAAACTAAGAGCTTCGTCATAATTTATTTCTTTTCCATCCAAAACTTTATTTTTTAATTTAATTATGTATTTTTCCATATACCCTCCTATTCGTCAACCCATATTATTTATATAGTTTACTTATTATATATAGTATTACATAGGTATCATTTATTAGTCAACCTTGTGCTATATACAAGTTTACTATTAAACAAAAAATACTGCCTTAAAATAGTATTCGTATAATATATTTATACATATCACTATTAAAGCAGTATTTTTTATTAAATATTATTCTTATTAATTTACAAAACTATCCTTGTCTTAACTCCATCCAAGCTTTCCATTGTAACAACCTCTAAACCTTCATACTCTCTAAATAGCCATTTTAAATCCTTCATAGCTTGATTAACCTGATTTTTTGTTAGATTATTTATAAAATATTCTTTTCTAGTTTCCTCATACTCTTTGCTAGTTAAAAAGTTTCTTAGAAAATTAAATGCAAATACACTTGGGATATTGTTTACATTAGCTTTCTTGCTATTTTCTTTCTCATAGTAAATTTTCATAAATGCATACTCCTTTGATACTTTTAAATTTCTCTTACAATAATTATATGCATTTAAGTCCTACTATTCTTATAATTTTATTAATTCATATTCTTTATTTCCCATTCCCATTTCACATGCATAATCTATTATTCTAGTTCCATTTACATGAGGATGCTCATGTTTGAACACATCATGACCCATTTCCTTACAAACCAAATCATAGCATGCTTGTTCAATAGCTACTGGGTCTGTTGATGCTAATATTCCTATATCATGTGCAATCGGTCTACCTGACCAAGGCACGCAATCACAAAGTGGAGTTACATTCATGACAAAAGTTATATATCCTACCTTATCTTTTTTGTTTGATACTGCTCCATAAGCGTATTCTGCCATCTTTTCAACAAACACATCTGAGTCACTTTCCCATTGTATAGTTACTGCTCTAGTTGGACAGACAGTTGGACATTCTCCACATCCATAACACACATCAGAATCTATAATTGCCTTCTTATCTACTATACTTATAGCTTTTGTAGGACAAGAATTAACACACTTTCCACAACCTATACACTTCTTCTCCTTTACTACTGGAGTAACATCAGAATGTTGCATTTGCTTTCCTGCTGCACTTGCACATCCCATAGCTAAATTTTTTAATGCTCCTCCAAAACCTGCTGCTTCATGACCTTTAAAATGACTCATTACTATCATTGCAGAAGAATTATAAATTTCGCCACCTATTTTCACACTTTCAAAATGTTTTTTATCTATTTGTACATTTTCATAATTTCTACTGTACAATCCATCTGCAATTATTACTGGCGCATTTACCACTGCATAGGCAAAACCATTTTCTATAGCTGTTGTAAGATGGTCTACAGAATTTGTTCTACTCCCTGTATATAATGTATTTGTATCTGTCAAAAATGGCTTTCCTTCACAATCTTTAATCTTATCAACCACTTGTCTAACTGCTACAGGACTCATATATGTAGTATTTCCTTTTTCTCCAAAGTGAAGTTTGATTGCTACTTGGTCATTCTTTCCTATTAAATCTTTGAATCCTGCTGTATCAAATAATCTTCTTACATTGTTTGGCACATTTTTATTTTGCGAATTTGAGTATAAGTCACAAAAATATACTTTTGACTTTTCCATATCTACACCCCTTTAAAATATTTACTTGAATTAATTTTATCACTTTTAAAGTGATTTTTTAGTATATTTTACCACAATTAAAGATTCTTATCTTTATTTAATAAAAACAATATTATTTTAACTCCTTACTACACCGTTTTAACTTTTTACTAGTTAGGCTCTATATACTATAGCATATCTTAAATAACTGATAATCACTAGATTATAATCTAGCTATTTTTTATTTTTAAACAATTTCTTAAGGTAATAATTTAATTATTATAAAATAGAATGAGTAGAAGTAAAACAAAAAAAGACTTGAAACTTAAGTTCAAGTCTTTTTTGCTTAGATATATTCTTATACATTATTAAGTTTATTTCTACACAATATATTGCTATTTATATTTATAATGAAGATATCATTAAACTGGTTTTTTATTAAATAAAATAACAGCTGATAACAGACACACTGTTGAAATAATAATTGTTACAATGATTGGAATAATAAATTCTGGAGCTGTCACTTTACCTGAAATCAAATCTATATTTTTTGATAATATGAAATTAGGCGTATAAGGTGCAATCTGCTTAGGAATAGAAATTAAACTCAAAGCAAGGGTTACTACTAATACAAGTAATACACTTGCAAATGCTGGTCTAAATAATACACATCCAAGAATTAATATAGTAATATACATAATACCAATTATCCATAAGTTAAATGCTGAAAATACAACATGATTAAGATTTGCAGTTGGCCAAAAATACATTGTATAACCATAAGTACATAAAAAACTCAACCAGAAACCAATGGTCATAATAATTACTGCAATAGAAAATTTAGATAATACTACAGATGAACGTGACAATCCTTTAGTCAACATAATGACAAGTGTTCCTTTAGAATATTCGTTTGATAAAATATTACAAAAAATAATTAGAGTTAAACTCATTCCAAGACCAGAAATATTGCTAGAAAACTGTGTCCAAGAATCTAAAGCAGTTGGTAAAGCAGTAACTTTTAAAGTTGGGGCAAAATGAGCAATTATGTCTGGCATAAATTTAGCAGAAAGAGGACTCATTATTCCAAATATTAAAAATAAAGTAATCAGACTAAATAATTTGTAATTTCTTACGTTCTCTACAAATTCTTTTTTTGTAAATGCTATGTATTCTCTCACTTTACTACCTCCAAAAATAAATTTTCAAGTGACAATTCTATTAATTCCATCTTTATTGGACAAAGATTCATTTCTGCAAGTGTAGATATGACTGTTTGTTGTATTGATTTTATATCTTTACCATGGAAAATAATTTCCATATTAGTCTCTTCTGAATCTTTAAGTAAGGATTTAATCCTACTACTAGACTTAAATACTTGGATTTCATCATTACTTGAAAACTCCAATAAAAGTCTATCTTTTCCGTGCATACTTTTTATTTCTGAAAGTGTACCACTAAGAGCAATGCTTCCGTTATTTAATATAGCAACATGGTCGCAAATTCTTTCAACATCAGACAGTATATGTGTTGAAAATATTACGGTTGTTGAGTCTTTGATTTTAAACATAATATCTAATATTTCTTTTCTACCAACAGGGTCAAGTGCGCTTGTTGGTTCATCACAAATAAGTAATTTAGGGCGTGAAAGTAATGCTTGAGCTATCCCAAGACGTTGCTTCATTCCACGAGAAAATCCACCTATTCGTTTCTTTTCATTTCCAAGTCCTACAAGTGATAACAACTCTTCACTTCTTAACTTTATTTCTTGTTTTGAAAGCCCTGTGATTTCTCCACAAAGAGAAAGATATTCAAGTGGTCTCATATAGTTATAAAACTCTGGAACATCAGGTAGATAACCTACATGGCGATTAGAACTTGTTCTTCCATAGGTCACTTTCTCACCACAAACATTTATAGTTCCACTATCTGTTTCAAGTAACCCAAGCACCATTTTCATTGTTGTAGTCTTGCCTGCACCATTCTTACCTACAAAGCCAAAAACTGACCCTTCTGGTACAGTAAGATTTAGATTATCTATTATCTTTCGATTACCAAAACTTTTTGATAACCCATTTATTGAAACAATATTCATCATTCATCACCTCTCCCTATAGTGAAATATAAAATTGGGCCTATTATACTTATAAATAACACTAAAAGAATCCATATTGCCTTATTACCAATTTTATAATTTGGATGTTTTATTATATGAATAAGTGCAGTAATTACGAGTATTAAATTTAAAATAATAATAGGAAGTAACAGTGGTAAATTTTCCATTAAATTTTCCATAATTTTATTCCTCCAATAAAGATAATTTTTCTATAAGAAATCTGTATTCTTTGTTCTCATTTAATACAGAGAACATAGGATTATTCTTAATAGCAGCAACAATACCTGCCTTTACAATTGTATCATCACGTGTAATACCTGTTCCAATCTCAGAAATCCAGCCATCGATATGATTAAAAAAGTCATCACTATGTAGCATAATTGGATATATATCACTCATTGCCAAATCTACATATCTTTGTAATGACTTAATAGCTCCTTTAGTATTTCCATGTATTAAATTCATTTGTATCTGTGTTAAATATACAGAAAACATAATGCCAGGAGATAATGCATCAAGGTCAAAAGTATCTGAAATCATTAAAATACGTCTTTCTATTTCTTCAATTTGTGATTTATCTGAGTTTTGCAGAAGTCCCACTAAATCTTGAACTAACAACGTAAGATTCTGATATGCTCCTATCTGTAACGTTTCATTAGCTTCACTAATTTGACCATTCATCATTTGTCCCTGTGCAAGGAGTATGCTTTCATTTACCATGGGAAAATTGCTATCTTGAAATAAGTCGATAACTTCTATAGGTTGATTTAACAAGATATAACAGGTTGCCTCCATACCTTTTGACTGACGACAAATTTCTATATCATCACTTGTTTCTCGTATTCGAATAAAAATTTCTAATGCTTCACTAATTAATAGTTCACGTTTTTCTTCATCTACAAGGTCATAATGATTAATTATTAAAACACCCATCTGATAAATCAAAGGAAAGCATGAATAATATTTCTTTATGGTTTCTCGTATTTCATCCATAACTTCGTCAAATGGTTTAACAGTAAAATCTTTACACAATCGCTGATATAGTTTATTAATATCTTCCTTAATCATTTGCGGTTCGTAACAAATTAATTCATCAACTGTAATGTTGAAATATGTCGCGAGTTGTGGCAAAAAAGTGATATCAGGATAGCTTTGCCCAGTTTCCCATTTAGATACAGAGGCTTTAGAGATACCTATATAATTTGCAAGTTCATCTTGTGTAATTCCTTTTTCTTTACGCTTTAAAATCAGTGTTTTTGCAATGTTTAATTCATTCATATCAACGCCTCCTTTGTATAATTATATCCTTAAATCCATGAACCTAACAAGCGATTTAAAGTTGACTTTTGATGAAAAAATCAACCATAGAGAAACAAATAAGCAGGGATCTTAGATACCTGCTTAAATATATTTTTAAATTTAATTTATATAATTTTTTATTTATCCCAATTATTTCCACATTTTTATACAAAACCACAGATGAATATATCCAAATATAGTTTTTATTTATCATGCTTTTTAAACGCCTTGTATAAAATATCTTTTAATATAAGTACATTATTCTCATTGCTCATCTTGTATTCTTTTTCAAATCTTGAATATAATTCTTCAATAGCTATTTGATACTTTTCTATCCCCTCTATATCAACATATGCTTCTAAAATAGGATACTTAGAGCTCCATGCTTTTGTCCAGTCAACATCCTTACTAATATTATCAGTTATATCTTTAGAACATAAATTACTTTCATCAATCAAGTAATCATAAGTAATATTAAATAGCTTTGATATATTTTTTATATTTTCTAAGTCTGGCTTAGCTTGCCCTAATTCCCACTTGCTAATAGTTTGTCTAGATACATTTAGTCTTTCAGCCAACAATTCTTGAGAATAATTATATTTCTTTCTTAGTTTTGTAATCTTGTCTCCTAAATTCATATATTAAGCCCCTTTCAATTTAAAATAATTATATTTCAATTATAAAGTATTAAACTCAACTGTTCTACAAAGTAAGGTTTGAAATATGTAAACTTTAGTTTACATACATAATGAAACATTCTATATAAACAATATTAATATTTAATTATAGATTTTTTGATAAAAATTAATTATTTATTCTTAAATAATAAAAAAGGCTTGTGTTGTAGTTAACTCCAAGTAGTATACTCTATTTAAGAGTTGAGTAAACATAATGAGTTTTACATAGAGATATTGTACAGTTTGTAAGTAAAATCAATAGGAGGAAATTTATGAGTAATATAGATATATTTGAGAGAGACAAATCTGGCGAAGTAATTTCAGATTCTGACCCAGATATGGATAAAATAAGATATGTAATAGAAAGGGCTAAAAAAATAACTGCTGAGCTAAATAACTCGTATCATACTAAAAAAGAAATAAGAAAATTATTTTCTAAACTTACAGGTGTTGAAGTCGATGAAAGCTTATATTTAATACCACCATTTTACACAGACTTTGGAAAAAATATAAGAGTTGGAAAGGATGTATTTATTAATCATGCCTGTACATTTATGGATAGAGGTGGCATTACGATTGAAGATGATGTACTTATTGGACCTAAAGTAAATCTTATAACAATAAATCATCCTTTAGAACCATCTAAAAGGCATTCCACTGTGTCTACACCTATAGTTATAAAGAAGAATGCTTGGTTAGGAGCAGGAGCAATGATTATGCCAGGTATTACAATAGGTGAAAATGCTGTTGTTTCAGCAGGAGCAGTAGTCACAAAAGATGTACCTCCAAATACTGTTGTTGCAGGTGTACCTGCTAAGATAATAAAGAATATATGTTAGATTATTAGATTCTAAGTTGAAGTTTAGTTGTTGGATTAATAGAATATTATTATAGTGTTTCAATAAAAAAAGACATTCTTAATTTAATTAAGTTTGTCTTTTTTTATTGATTAATATCATATTTATGCCAAGTTTTATTGTCAAAGTTCTTGACAAGTAAACTTGGCATGATATAATTAAAATACCAAGTAAACTTGGCATCTAATTAGGAGGTGTCTCATATGAATAAAGAAGAAATCTTAAGTAAGAGTCGTCAATCCAATAAAGATGAAGGATTAGAGTACATTGAAAATAAAGGTAGAAAAATAGGATATTCAATTTTCACATGTGTCTTCGCTTTCATTGTAATATTTAACGCCTTTATTGGACAAAAGAGTGATGCAGTATCTGCTTTATTTTGGACATTTGGTCTTGCTGAAAATATAGCAAAATACCAATTCACATATGAAAAAAAGAATTTGATTTTGGCTATTGGTTTCTTAATTACAACTATATTCTCATTGACTAATTTTGTTTTATCATCATTGAGGTAAGCATATGAATGAAGAATTAATATTAAAAAATCACTTAAAAATAGTAAGAACAGAGAAAAAATTATCTCAAAGTCAACTAGCTGAAATGGTTGGTGTGTCAAGAAATACTATTAGTTCAATAGAAACAGGTCAATTTAATCCAACAGCAAAATTAGCACTTATCTTATGTATAGCTCTAGATAAAAAATTTGAAGATTTATTTTACTTTGAATAAAATCTATTGTAGCCATAAAATATAAAAGAAACTGTAGTCATTATATATATTATCAACTTCCAAAATTTAAAATAAAAAGATTTATATAAATAAATAAAAGAGTAAATGATTAGATATTTATTATCTTATCACTTTACTCTTTTATTTATTTTAAAGTCTCATCCATCTCCTTAATACCTTATATTCCATATTTATTAGAGCCTCTTCTGTTTTAAAAAAAACTCAATTTTAAGTCTATATATTACCCAAATATAGCGCAATTATACAGGTACCTTAAGAAATATGTTGCAAAATTGTTAAGGTACCTGTATAATATATTTCATAAGGTGCCTTATCATTATAATTTATATTATTTAGGAGGATAACATGGAAAATGAAAAATCAAATATTAAATATTTAAAAGAAGAACCAATAAAAAAAACTATTCTTTATTTATCTATTCCTATGATGATAGGAATGTCAGCTGGAACTATTTATAATGTAATTAATGCCTACTTTATAGGATTAGTTCATGACACAGCTATGCTTAGTGCAATAACATTGGGACTCCCTATATTTACAATTCTAATGGCTTTTGGAAATATGTTTGGTGTTGGTGGCAGTACATTCATAACTAGGCTAATTGCACAAAATAATAGTGATGAAGCCAAAAAAATTGCTGGATATACTTTTTATGCAAGTATTATAACGGGTCTATTAATAGGTCTAATTGGCTACTTACTAATGAATCCTATTGTTAAATTATTAGGTTCTGATATGGCTACATTTGAATATACAAAACAATATGCGATTACACTATTTGTTGGTGGATTCTCTATTGTATTGAACTTCTCTCTTGAGCAAATTGTAAGGTCTGAAGGTGCATCAAAAGAATCTATGTATGGTATGTTTGTAAGTGTAATAGTTAGTATCATATTAGATGTTTTATTTATACTAGTTCTTAATATGCATGTGTATGGTGCTGCATTATCAATGATACTTTCTAATATTGCATCTAGTGCTTATTATGTTTGGTATTTAAATGTTAAAAGCGAGAACCTTAGAGGATTTTTACATTACATAAAAATCAGCATAAATAGCCAAGTTGAAATATATAAAGTTGGTGTATCCCAATTAATCCAATGCTCTTTCTTAATTGTGACTACACTATTATCCAATAATTACTCTATGCAATATGGAAATAACATAGTTGCTAGTTTTGGTATAGCACTTAGAATTGCTCAAATTCCAGAATTCTTTGTTATGGGTATTGTTTTAGGTGTAATGCCACTTATAGCATATAATTTCTCTAATAAGAATATACCTCGTTTAAAAGAAAGTATAAAGTATTCTGCTTTATTCATATTTGTAATCGCAGTTGTATTTTCAGGAGTTGTTTATATATTTAGAACTCAAGTAATACAAACATTCTCAGTTGATACATCAGTTATTGAAATAGGAACTTATGTATTGGTAGCTATGCTAGTATCTGCCTTATTCAATGGAGTTACATCCTTATTTATGACAATATATCAAGCATCAGGAAAAGGCATCGAAACAGGTATAATGTCTATAAGCCAAGGTGGATTGTATATACCTATAGTAATATTGCTTAACTATTTTTATGGACTTGATGGGCTAATATGGTCTATGACAGTAACAGAAATTATAACATTTTTAATAGGTGCAGTTTTATATATACCTTATAGTATAAAACTAAAAAAAGAATCAACTAAAAATAAAGTAAGTCTTATATAAGATTTACTTTATTTTTAATTTTAATGTTAGTCAATACAAATTATTTTATTATATGTAATTATTAATATATTAATCAATTTTATTAAAAATAACAGTCTTCTCTTTTAAAGAGATTTTTCCTACTTGATATCCATATTCATTTAATTCTTTTTTATATTTCAAAAACGAATGGTCTATCTCTATCCCTGCAATATCTTTTATTTCTTCAAAATTTAATTTAAATGATTGATTACCAGATTTCTTGACATATTCCCATAAAGAACTATATTTACTCACTTCATATCACTCCTTTTAAAATTATATCTTATCTATTAGTTTATATTCTATCACTATTAATTTATAACGTCATGCTACTTATTATTTATATAGAAAAATATACAAATAATAAGTAGCAATTTTTTATAATTTTCATATTTTATTCATATTTAAGAAAAATCGCTAATAGTTAAACTATTTTTTAAAGGAAGTTTACTCCATCAGAAAATAAATTTTAATTGTTCTTATTTTTATTATGTAATTATTCAACACAATATGTCATTGTTGAAATATAAATCTAATAACTAAATATTTTTACAAATTCATTACTTAAATTTTTTTATTGCATCTAAGTTAAATTTGTCATTATTTTAGTAATAACGTTTTCTTTATTTTCACTATGGATATCAATTCCATTATAATTAAAGCTCTACATCAATCTTTTTACCACTCATTGAACAGCAACTAACTTTTGCCTTATCAATAGAGAATATTTCAAACTTACCATCTCCTACAGAATACATCTGACCTAGACTTGGCATTATTTCAAGTGCCTTAGCTTGTGTTTCTTTTGATGTAACAAATACTGCTTCACCCAAAATACGTAGAGTATTAAGTTTTTGGTCTATACAACAAATCTCAAGCTTTGGATTAAAAATAAGTTGCTTAAACATATCTTTTTGATTAGATGTGCAAAATGTAAGTTTCCCATCATATTCCATAACAAATCCTAGAGGACGCACATGCGCTTGATTGTTCTCATCAACTGTTGCTAAATAATAAACTCCTGCTTTGTTCAAAAACTCTAATACTTTCATAATTTTTACACCCCTTTTAAATACTTGTATTAAGGATTATCCTTTGATATAATTTTAATATAAAATACAAAAAAAACAAGTATGCAGTTTTTTCTGATAAAGTATAAAAAAGATACTACTATAGATAAGGAGTAATTATAATGAGTTTAGATAATGAAAAAAATACAACTACAAAGATTGAAGAATTAACCTGTCCAATACGTTATGCACTAGATATCGTTGGTGGTAAATGGAAATTACCTATTATATGTATGTTGGCAGTTGATAATCCGATTAGATATAGTAGCATAAAAAGAAAACTAAATGGAATTACAAACACTATGCTAGCTCAATCATTAAAAGACTTAGAGTCTGATGGTATTATTAATCGTAAACAATATAATGAAATTCCTCCAAAAGTTGAATATACATTGACAAGTAAAGGCAAAAGTATTGTACCTATTTTACAACAATTTGCTAATTGGGGAGCTATAAATATGCAAGAAAAAAGCATATGTGGACTTAATTGTAAGGAATGTCGAAAAATAAAATAAATTGAAGTATATTAGTTTATTTAATTGATTACAAAAAGCCACTCTTTTATGAACTATACCCCTCTTAGGAGACAGTTCACATTATACAGAGTGGCTTAAAACTTAAATATGAATACTGCCCTACTTAACTACCTTGCCATTCTTAAATCTCATATTTGGAAAACTTGCACCTAAAATTTTATTCTTGTCTATGGCATTTTCAATCCTTCTTATATCTTCATCGCTCAATTTAATATCTTTAGCTTTTAGAGAATCTAATAATGTAACTCTTCTTGATGCTCCAACCAAGGTTATAATATCATCGCCTTTTGATAAAACCCATGCAAGAGCTATTTGTGGAATAGTAGCTTCTTTTTCATTTGCTATTTCTCTTAAGTTCTCTACAAGTTCAAGGTTTCTCTCTATATTCTCATCAGAGAATAAAGGTATCCACTTATATCTTTGAGCATTAGATTTTGAGCATACTCCACTTAAAAGACCATGAGCAAGAGCCCCAAAAGCGACAACCCCTACTCCTAATTCTCTAGCAGTTGGTAATATCTTTTCTTCTATATCTCTATTAAATAAAGAATATTCAGCTTCTATAAAGCTTATATGGTGAACCTTATTAGCTCTTCTTAAAATATCTTCACCAACTTGAGTAATACCTATATGTTTTATGTATCCTTCTTTTACTAAGTCAGAAATAGCTCCAATAGTCTCTTCTACTGGTATAGCCAAATCTATTCTTGCAGGTTGATAAAGGTCTATATAATCTAAATTTAATCTCTTAAGAGTCTGTGCAACGTGACTTTTTATATTAAAAGGATTGACATCAAGACCATACATTTGACCATTAGGTGCAACAAGAGCCCCTGTTTTTACAGATACAAATGCATCTTCTCTTTTTCTACCTTTAAGAGCCTCACCTATTATCATCTCACTTTGACCTGCTCCATAAAAGTCAGCTGTGTTTAACACATTGATACCACTATCTAAAGCTTCATGTATTGTGGCTATATTCTCAGCTTTATTGTCAAGGTTTACCATACCTCCGCAACCTAGTCCAATTTTATAAAGTTCTAAATTATCATTTTTGTATCTCATTGTAAGACCTCCTAATATAACACAAATATTATTTTAGTACACTCGTACTTTACTTGACATTGTAGTACGAATGTACTAAAATGTCAAATAAATGTTATTATAAATTTTTATTGGAGGATTCAATATGGCAAAACAAACAAAAGTGGATATCTTAATTAAAGCTCGTGACTTATTTAATGAATATGGCTATAACAATGTATCTATGAGAAACGTTGCTGATGCTTTAGGAATGAGTGTAGGTAACTTAACTTATTATTTTAAAAAAAAGGAAGATTTGATTGAAGAGGTAGTTGAATACAAACATAAAAACTATAAAAAAATAGACATGCCTAAATCCTTACAGGATTTAAATAATTTATTTTTAAATTCACTAAACATTCAAAATGAGAATGCATACTATTTTAAACATTATGACCAATTATCTCAAATAAGCCCTAAAATATATAGATTTCAGCTTGATTTTATAAAAGAACTTAAGCAGTTTTTAAAAGAAAGCTTCATCAATCTACAAAACTCTAATTTAGTTCAGGAATGTACTATGCCTAACCAAATAGAAAACATTATTGAATGTATTTTGACAATACTTATATATAAACCTGTTGGTACTAAAGAACTTGATGAACATGATAGTATAGAAAGTACTCTAAACTGTTTATGGAGCATTATTTTTATGTTCCTTACTGATAAAGGAAAAAATATATATTTAAGTTCTATATCAAATCAGTTTAAATAATACTTAGTAAATTCAAGTTATATAATATTATGAAAAATTAAGATACAAAAACTAATTTAATTCATATAAGTTACTAAAATTAATATAAAAACAGGATGCTCATATAAGTCATCCTGTTTTATGTATTAAGCTCTAAATTTAATCAGTTCAAGTGCATCATTCAATACAGATATATTATCTATTTGAATCATTAACCACTTACTACTATTAAAAAAATCTATCTCACTGTATATTTGTTTGATATAATCACAACAAGTATTAATAAATAAGTCAACTTCCACTCTATTACTCTCATTTACAATAACTAAAGCTTTAAAGGAACCTTCTTGTGGATATAAAGTACACAATGATTTACCCCTTTTTTTGTATTTTACATTCCAACCTCTTTGCATTGAACATTTACTATATTCAAGCTTAGGCTCTACATCATAAGTTGAAGTCAAAGCATTATTTAGATTGTCCCATAATGGATTATTGATAAACTCTTTGATTTGTTCAGGTGTTGGTTTGTTATCTTGAAAAAACATATCTTGCCAATCCATATTCATACCCCCTTCTATTATTCAATAGGTACTGGAACAGTCCAGTGCTCCATATATGCCACTTCAGGTGTAGAAGGATAATACATCTCAATCGCAAAATCAGTGGCCATTAAATTATGATTCTTCATCCATCGTTCCATAAACTTATCTGCTTTAAAAACAGCTGAATCTACCAACTCATTAAAATTTTCTGCTTCAAATCCACATACTAAATATTCTTTAGCAGGTAACTCAAAGGTACTATATCCTTCTACCAATGTACCTGGCTCCACTTCTATACCTGCCATATACATACAATTCCCTTCTTTTGCACTTCCCATATAAAGAGCAGAAAATTCATTTCCACCTGGGATTTTATTTGGTATATTGTGTTTTTGACTTCCAAGTTTCATCCATAATTCCTTTGCTATCGCAATACCAGTTGTCTCACCACCTATCAACTGGCAAATAGGTATTTCTCCTTCTATTCCAATAAAAGACCTTGGATTCCTCAATCTTCTGCGAGTTACTTCAATTACTATATCATCTGCAATAAGTGGTACACCTTCATCAACCATAATATAATTTAAAATTAATTCTGGCTTAACAAATTGATTAAGTTTTACTGGATTTGCTCTATATTCCTCTGGCGTTAATCCATATGCTTTTTTAAAAGCACGTGTAAATGTCTCATGACTTTCAAATCCAAAATTTAAAGCTACATCAAGTATACGATTCTTATATTCTGCTAAATGTTCAGAAGCTTTTGCAAGACGTCGAAGTTTTATATACTCCATCACTGTTTTATTGACTAATCTTTTAAACAGTCTTTGATAGTAAAATGGTGATAGGTTTGCTTCATTTGCCAGTTCATTAATTGAGATTCCTTCTGATAACCTTTCTTCTATTAAGTCTAATGTGATTTGAATAGATTCCCATGCATGCAAGTTATAAGTACCTCCTAATATTGTTATTAATCTTATACCTTTATATTATCAAAACTAAAAAAAATGTTCTTGATATACAGTGCCTTTTTTAATTTTTTGTATGATGATACTGAGTTTTATCACTTTTTAAGTAAATGTAAAATACATATAAACATAAAATATAGCAAATCTAATTTAAAGATTTGCTATATTATATATTTTATTAAACTATTTTCAAATACTTCATTTATTTCCTTATGAAAAAACTCTTTCATATCGTCTATTTGTTCTTTATCATATACATACTTTCCATATCCAAATTGACCATATTTAAACTTTCTATCTTCATTTTCCATTGGCAACAATGTGTCTGGATAAATTTCTAATATTCTATTTTTAGCTTTAGTAGTATATCTATGAGATATAACTTCAAATATAATTTTTCCATCAAAATCCTTTGGTAGTGCTTCTTTTATGTTTCTAATAAGGCTTCTATATTCTTCTTTCCAACCTTCATATAGAAATACAGGAGCTATTATAAAACCAATCTGATAGCCAGCTTTAGCAAGTTTTACAGCTGATTCTATTCTTTTATTAGCAGATGCTGTATAATGTTCATGTCCTTCTATAATCCTAGGAGTATTTATACTGAATCGTATTTCTGTATGATTATTATGTTTAGCATCCAATAAACTATCTACATCACTGTATTTAGTAACAAATCTAAATCTTCCTTTTTCTTCTCTTCCAAAAAACTCTATTGTTTTTTTCAATGAATTGGTATACGGCTCTACTGGAACTGGGTCTGATGTAGCTGCACCTTCAAATATAGTAACTTGTGGCTTTCTATCTTCAATATACTTCTTTGTTTGTTCAAGTATCTCATCTATATTTACAAATACCCTTATAAAGGGTTTATCACCTAGTTGTGTGTTTAAATAACAATATTCACATCTTCCCATACATCCACTGACAAGTGGTAGTTGATAATTAGCAGAAGGTTTACATGTTTGAAACTTCATGCTTTTTCTAATCCCAACTACCATGGTCTGTTTTCCACTCCTATATTGCTCGTATAGATTTTCACCTGGAATATGTTCCTTGACTCTATTTGATGATATATTAATTATCTCTACATCTTTTTTATCTTTAAATTTATCATATATGTTTTTTCCAACATCAGTATCTAAAGTTCCTTTTTCAAATATTATTCTTTTGGGATTAAACATTTATTTCACCTCTACTCAAAGTTTTTAAATGAAGATTTTTATAAAATATTACTTAGTTAATCTTCCCTTTTTTAAGCACCTTTATTTATTAGAAAGTAAAATAAAAATTTAAGATTAATTTCCTATATGTACACTACTATTTATGAGTTTCTTACTGATAATAAATGTATTTATCTAAAATTAAATGTATAATGTTAAGTTAAAGAGACTTGTAGTATATTTCTTTTATTTGTTCTTTATTAAAAGTTTTTGGATGTCTCTTAATATTTGCAGCCGATATCTTCATGCAATTATCAGTTAACCAATCTATATCTGATTTTTCAACACCTAAATCAGTTAGTTTTATATCTAAATCTATTTTTTTAAGGAAATTTCTAATTGCATCTGAACAATCTTCTGCACAAGTTCCTCCTAATATTTTTGATATATTTCCAAATCTTTCGATGTCACTATCCCATGAACTTTCTACAATGCTTGGAGTCAAAGCTGCAAGTCCTTTTCCATGCATTACATCTCTAAGACCACTTACAGGATGTTCCATACCATGTGGTAAGGCTGTCCCTGCTGTACCAATTGTCATTCCTCCAATAGTGCTTGCAAGTGTTATTTTCTCCCATGCTTCTAGGTCATCTACATTATTATATACTCTTACTAAATTTTTTGATATAAGCTCAATTCCATAAATAGCTTGTACATCTGCAAGGGAATTTCTTCCGTTAGAAAGATATGCTTCCATATTATGAGCAAGTGCATCAAATCCAACTGATGCAATTATATGTTTTGGCATTGTAACCATAAGTTCTGGGTCAATTATTGATGCCTTTGCATACATACTATTCTTTTTTATGGATTTTTTATCTTTGGTTTCTGAATTTGTAAGCACTGCAAAACAATTCCCCTCACTACCTGTACCTGATGTAGTTGGAACTAAAATTATAGGTAAAGCTTCTTCTCCTTGTCTGATTCCAAATATATATTCATTTAAATCTCCTGGATTTTTATAAGAGAAAGCTATACTCTTAGCAGCATCCATTATACTTCCTCCACCAAGACCTAAGACACAGTCACATCCAGTTGCTTTTATAATTTCTACAC
The DNA here is from genome assembly GCF_045900275.1 of Clostridioides sp. GD02367. Lineage (NCBI taxonomy): Bacteria > Bacillati > Bacillota > Clostridia > Peptostreptococcales > Peptostreptococcaceae > Clostridioides > Clostridioides sp. GD02367. The sequence continues at coordinate 36,382 of NZ_JBJODK010000007.1, forward strand.
CTGAATATATAGTAGTTATAAGAGGATTTTGTTCTACTTTATCAAAAACTTCATATTCTATTTTAGAATCTTTTAGTAAGTCTATTGTTTTATCAAGTAATCCAGTTTTCTTTGTACTATTTTTGCCAGTTACAATTAACACCTTTTTACCATATTTAGATACTTCTTTTCCTACATCATTGATTCTACCTCTCCCAAATAATATGTTTACTGGTAAATTATAATTAAAATTCATGCCAAAACCTCCTATTTCTACTTTAGTAATAATTTTATTTTTCAACACAACGTAATTATGTATTAAAACATAAATTACAAAACAATCTTTTACTTAATTATATGTATTATTTTATACTATATCAAGTTATCTCTATTTAACCAAATTCAATTTTTAATTGTAATCTATTTAAATATTTGAAACTTTAATCAAAGATAAAAAATAAAGAAGAGTTATTTTAAGATAATTTCAATTATCTTAAAATAACTCTTCTCATAATATTAGATATTTTTTATAAATTTACTTTAATATATTTAATCTTACAATTCTATTAACATGTTCATAAGTTTATTACTTCTTTGAACAAATGAGTCTAATTCGTCTGGTTTTAATTCTTTATTAGAAAGTAAAGCTAAATCTGCTATCTGATTACAAATAAGTGCAACTTTATCTTTCTTTTCTTCATTATCTTTAAGAGAAACTAATTTTTTAATAATTGGGCTATTTTCATTTATCACAAGAGTTTTCTCTTCCTCGAAGTTCATTCCTAAATCCATTCCAGCAAATCTTGACTGCATTTCTGCCATTCTGATAGATTGTTCAGATACTAATACCATAGCTGGAGTATCCTCGTTTTTTAAGCCTTCTACAGAATAATTTTTAACTCTTTCTCCAACAGCTTCTTTAAATAGACCTTCTATCTTGGCTATTTCTTCTTTATTTTCTTCACTATCTTTATTTTCATTTTTGTCTTTTAATACATCAGAAAGGTCTGCATCTATTCTATTAAACTTAACACCATTTTCTTTATATTCCATAAATGAAATAAAGTGAGTATCTATTGATGAGTTTAATACAACAGCATTTAAATCATATTCTTTAAATAGTTTAATGTATTGTGATTGTTGTTCCTTATCACTTACATAGAATACTTTATTTTCGTGCTTGTCTTTACATTTCTCTAGATAATCTTGTAATGTTATATATTCATCATTAATAGTTTTAAATAATATACATTCTTTTACTTTTTCATAGAAACTTTCATCTTTTAAGCAACCATATTTAATAAATATTTGTATATCATCCCAAAACTTATTGTATTCTTCTCTTTCATTTTTACAAAGAGATTTTAACTTGTCAGCTACTTTTTTAATTATATGTTTAGAGATTTTACTTACATCTCTATCATTTTGTAAGAAACTTCTTGATACATTTAATGGTAAATCTGGGCAATCTATTACACCTTTTAATAGAAGTAAAAATTCTGGTATAACTTCTTTTATATTATCAGCTACAAATACTTGATTGTTGTATAATTTCACTTTTCCTTCTGTCAATTCAAACTCATTTTTTAGTTTAGGGAAGTAAAGTATACCCTTTAAGTTAAAAGGATAATCTACATTTAGATGTATCCAGAATAAAGGCTCATCAAATACATGGAATACTTTTCTGTAAAACTCTTTGTATTCATCATCAGTACAATCTTTTGGAGATTTTAGCCATAGAGGATTAGTATCATTTAAAGGCTCAATTACCTTTGCATCTATAACTTCTTCTTCTTTTCCTTCTTCCTTTTGCTTTTTAACTTTTTCTTCTGCTTCCTTAGCTTCTCTTTCTAATCTTTCAACATCTTCTAAATATATTTCTACTGGTAAGAAAGAACAATACTTATCTATTATACCCCTTACAGTAAATTCATCTAAGAATTCCTTACTATCATCATCAATAAATAATGTTATAGTAGTTCCTCTCTCATGTCTAGCATCTGATTCAGATATCTCATATTCTGTACCACCCTCAGATATCCATCTTACTGGAGTTGCTTCTTCTGTATATGAAAGTGTGTCTATTTGCACTTTTTTAGACACCATGAATGCAGAATAAAATCCTAATCCAAAGTGACCTATTATGTCATTTGATTCTTCCATCTTATCCTTATATTTGTTAAAGAAATCCTCAGCACCTGAAAAAGCAACTTGATTTATGTATTTTTTTATCTCTTCTTCAGTCATACCAATTCCATTGTCAATAAATTTAAGTGTGCCTTCCTCTTTATTTACAGATACTGTAATTTTATAATCTGATGGCTCAACTTCTGATATTTCTCCTAATGATACAAGTCTTTTGTGTTTGCTTACTGCATCACATCCATTACTTATAAGTTCTCTTATAAATATGTCTTTATCAGAATATAACCATTTTTTAATTATAGGAAAAATATTTTCTGTATGAATTGAAATACTCCCTTTTTCAAACTCCATTTTTATCCCTCCTCATTTTATAGTTAATATTTTAAATTTTTTAAAATAGTATGTCAATATATTATAAGGAAATTATTTTAAAATAAAATAATTTCTTTTTCTTATCTAATTTAATTATTCTTCTTTCAAAATTTCTTTCACTTTTGAATTATTATACATGCTATTGGGTACCTTATTAACTAATTTTTTTAATGTTAATTTAGAATTTTTTAAATCTCCTTTATTATAATACATCATACCTAAGTTATAATATGATTCATCAAAGTAGGAATCTTTTTCTGAATAATTTTCTACATACATTTTATAATATTCTTCAGCAGTATCATAGTCTTTTAATTTTTCACTAAGAATAGCAACTTGATAAGTTGCTTCTGATGTATTTCCCTTATTCTCCCCTATATCTGCAACCTTTTTATATAGTTGTATAGAAGATTTGGTTTGCTTTTCTGACTTTAATGTATTTGCCTTTGACATCAGTTCATCCTCTGTAAATAAATTAGAATCACTATTACTTTCATTTTCCACAGTATTTTCTTGGGATTTTACATCATTTTTATTAATATTTTTAGCGCTCTTGTTGGTATTTGAAGTCTTATCAGCAACCTCATTTTCTTCTCTGTTAATTTCTTTCTTATTCAAGCTAGAATCTATTGACCCTCTATCTTCAGTTCCACTATTTTTAGATATTTTATTAGTTAAATTATTCATCTTATAAGAACTATATATATTTTGTCCTATTAATAATACCCCTAATATTATTGCTATGTATATGTACTTGTTTTTTCTAATACTTTTTTTCTTATTAGAATCTGAAGTTTTCTGTTTTTTATCCTTGCTTCCTTCTTCATTCATATTTTTAGTTCCATCAATCCTAGAACTATTAATATTTTTATATACAGGCTCATTCTTATAATCATCTAAATTCGCATTGATTTTAACCTGTCTGTTAATATTATGGTATATATCTAATGTATCATTTTCTTGATTTAATAAATAATTTTCTTTATCAATAGTCTTCAATACTTCTAGACATTCATCAAATTTTATATATTCTTCTTCCTTTTCATAAAGTAAAGCAAGCAACTCATACGGTTCTATTAAGTCACTATATTGCTCAGTTATGAGTTTGAATCCTTGTATGGCTTCTTTATGCATACCTTTGTTTATCATTCTTATAAACTGATTATATCTTTCAAAGAAAATTAAAAACTCCTCAGATGTAAGCATATTTATATACTTTTCACACAGAGCAGTTTTTTCACAAATTAAACTCTTATAGAAACTTTCTACAGACTCATCAAAATTACATTTTAGTAAATTTACAAGACCTATGAGATTTAATACATCCACATCATCTGGCCTTAAATCTCTTGCTTCTTTTAAAAATTTTAATCCACTCGATATGTAATTATTGTTTATATTATCAATAGATTTATTATAGAGAGCACATGAGTCCTTTTTATTGAGTTTTAATATATCTTTTTTTATATCATTTAAGTTTAAAATAAATACCACCTCATGCCTTAAGTATTAATTAATGTTGTTTTTAAACAAGAGATTTTACCATATCCTCTTCACTTACTATACTCGTTACTTTTACACCAAAGTTCAAATCCACTACTACTACTTTTCCATAAGCTAATACTTTATTGTCTATTAATATTTCTACATCTTGGTCTGCTAAAGTATCCAGTTCAATAAGAGAACCTTTATTTAGATTCAAAATGTCTCTTAGACTCATCTTTGTTCTTCCTATAACTACAGATAACTCTAACTTAAGGTCAAGTATTCTTTGTATATTATTTTTGTTAGCTTCAGAGACATCTAGAGCTAATTCATTATCTCCATCAATTTCACTTTCAACTTTATCATTTAATAACATCTTTGCTTCTTCATCTGAAATAAGATTACTATTATCCATAACTACACCTCTTTTCTGACAGCATCGTTTATTTTCACACCTTTTTTACTTGATATAAAACCTGGTGTTGCTGTGTATGATTTTGAATTTTCTACAAATACATCTATATAATCATTTATTTTTTTATTTGTTACTATTACATCTCCAACCTCTAGTTTGAGTAAGTCTTCAATATTAATCGATACTTTTCCTATCTCTGCAATAACTGCTAACTCTATATTAGATACACTATTGTATATTTTATTAGTGAATTCGTCTGAATTATCTCCTGCATCCATATCTAAAAAGTCTACAACAGAAATACTCTCCAGCATAGCCTCTAATGCATTATATGGGAAACAAAGAGAAACACTACCAATATACTTATTATCATTTATCACCTTTAAATCTACTACACATACAGGTGCAGTTGGAGAACATAATTGAGGTAAATTAATATGTGTATGTGTATCTAATACTCGTATATTTTCAAAGCCTTCAAATAGATGCATGTTTCTTACTAAATCTTCCATAAGATGTAAGAGTACTTTCTTATCAAGTTCCGTAAGTTCTCTGTCATTGTCTTTTACAATCCCATTACCTCCAGCTGTCACGTCAATCCACATATCAGCTACACTTCTATCTATTCTAAAAGAAAAGTTTTTCATAATAGGTTCCATCGAATTTTGTACTACTATACATGAAGATGTTACCTTATCTAAAAAAGTTTGATAATTTACTTGGTCTATACTCTCAACTACCATACTAGAATTACACTTAAGTTCATAAATTATATAATTTTTATATTTTTTACAGAATTCAGCTAATAAAAAATTTAAACAAGTTAAATTTTCTCTTGAATAACTCTGAGGTTTGCCGAAATCATAATCTTTCATATCATACATGAATATTCCTCACCTTACATAATTATTTAGCTCTTAAATTATTAGCTATTTGCCACATTTCATCTGCTGTCTTTATTCCTTTTGAATTCATCTGAAATGCTCTTTGAGTGGCTATTAAGTCAACAAATTCATCTTGTAAAGAAACATTTGACCTTTCTCTATAACCCTGAACTATATCAACTTTATCAACTTGTTTAATCTGAGCTGCATCAGTTGAAACAAATAAACTATCACCTTCAGAGATAAAATTTTGAGTTCCTATAGGTTGATATAAATTGATTTTGCCTATTTTTTTATTATCTACAGCTAAATCTCCATTTCTTGCAACTGTTAAGTTTGTGTTATTTATATTTGTATTATTATAGTTATATCCTGCATCAAATTGAACATCTAATACATTTCCATTGGCATCTACAATCTTACCTAAAGCATCCACATTAAATCCACCATCTCTTGTGTATGCATATGTTCCATCTTTTCTTATTACTCTAAAAAATCCTTCTCCATCTATTGCTAAATCACTCTTACTACCTGTAGGTGCCAATGCACCTTGTTCATAATTTCTCATAGGAGCTGATGCCTTAGCTCCAGTTCCAGTCGATATATCTTTACCATTTGTAGGATATGATGGTCTGTTTAGTACTTCATCTACTAAGTCAGAGTATTCCATATTTATTTTTTTATATCCATTAGAATCATTATTTGCTATATTATTGGATATTACATCTAATTTGCTTTGATTTGCTGATAAAGCAGTTTTACTAGTATAAAACATTGTGTACATAAAAATTCACCTCCTATTATCTATCTTACTGAGCCAATCTCACTTGCTATCTTTGCCAATTTAGAGTCCATAGCTTGAATTATTTTTTGATTTGCCTCATATTCTCTTGATATTGTCATCATGTTATTAATTTCAGACACAATATCTACATTAGAAGACTCTACTGCACTCTGTATTGTAAGTGCATTATTTGCCTTTATAGCTCCTCCTCCAGAATACAAGTTATCTCCTTCTTTTTTTAATTTATTATAGTCATTAAAGTCTACCATATTAAATTTGTACATAGCATTTCCGTCCAGTGATATTGTATTATCTTTTGCTACTTCAAATTTTTTATTACCAACATTTATATGTCCTACAGCACCAGTTGCAGTATTTGTTCCAAGTACATAATATCCTTCACTAGTTATGAGGTCACCCTGATTATCTGTTCTAAAATTACCATTTCTGGTATAAAATTGATTTCCAGCTGCATCACTAACTAGAAAAAATCCCTTACCTTGGATGGCTACATCCATTTTATTATCAGTTGTTTTTATAGGACCTTGGTTAAAATTTGTGATAGTTTCATCCATAGATACACCTGGGCTTAACTTGCCTATTTCTTGCTTTTGTTTAGTTCCATTTACATAATTATTGTAACTATCTAACTGTAATTCATCAAAACTTTTAGTTAGAAGTAGTTTATTCTTATATCCATTAGTATCCATATTTGCTAAGTTATTGACAACAACATTTTGCTTTTGTTGATTAGTTATCATTGCAGAAACTGCTGTATATAATCCTCTTATCACGTTATGACCTCCTTTTTTGTAAATTATCCAACAATATTATCTATTCTAAAACCTTCATCTCACTTGCATATTTCATACCTAGCTCTCTTGCCTTTTTTTCTATCTCAGCTTTACTCATATCATTATTGCTAAAAAGCATTATACATAAAGTTGATATTAATATACCAATCCCTATTCCTAAAAGTACTTTTTTATCAAACAACAATGTTCTTATATCTTGTAACAACTCCTTATTAATGATAGCTCACCCTTTCCGATATCTAGCATTTTGCATATTTCCACATCATCATAACCCGAATTTATAAGATGTTTCACTTTAAGAGATAGCTCATTTTCTTTTTTTATTTCCTGTTTTGATTCTATAAAAATATCTGCTTTTTTTCCTGCCTCATTCTTTATTAGATTATAATTTTCATAAACTTTCATATGATTATTACTTCTTATTTCAGCAATCACTTTATCTAAAAAAAATCTTCTTTTTTCTGGCACTATCAATCTATCATTTGCCTCATATTCCTGCTCAAATATTTTATCAAAGTACCTGTTATCTTTATTTTTTGATTCCTTATGTAAATTTGCAATTATAGTTACTATTATCAAAATAGACACTACTATTAATATAATTTGTATCATCACATCAATCACCATCTATATAGAATATTTAAGTTCTTTTATTTTATTTCTTAGGTTTCTTATTGACTTTCTATGGAGTTGTGAAACTCTGGATTCTGAAACACCTAGCACTTTTCCTATCTCCTTTAAATTTAAATCTTCATAATAGTACAGTGAAAGTATTAATTTTTCCTTTTCTCTTAAATTATTAATTGCTTTAGATAGAATATCTAACTTTTCTTCTTCTTCTATTATATTTGCTGGAGTATGTTCCTCCCTATAACTTATTACATCTTGTATAGTTTCATTTGTATCTTCAAAAATTACATGGTTTAATGACACAATATTTAACATGTCTATATTACTCTCAATATCATTGAGTTCCTTTTCTGAAATATTTAATTCTTTTGCAATTTCATGTGAAGTCGGTTCTCTTAATAATTCTGCTTGTAATTTTTCTATTACTCTATTATACTTATTCACTTTTGTTAAGTTATGTTTAGAAATTGGACTTTGATTTCTGATTTCATCTAATATAGCAGATTTTATCTTTATATAGGAGTAACTAGAGAACTTTGCTCCTTTTTCAACATCAAATTTATTTATTGCATCAATCAATCCTATGACTCCACTATTTACTAAATCTTGATATTCAAAGCCTTTCCCTGGTATAAAAAACTTTCTTGCTATACTCTTTACAAGAGGCATATTCTCTTTTATTAATTCTTCTCTATTCATTAAATTACGCCTCCTTAGCTTTTAAATATACTAAACATTTTTCTTAGTAAACCTTTGTTATCAATAATATCTTCTTTTGTCTCATATTTTGATTGACTTACCATTCTCTTGGCTATAGATATAATGCATTTTGATGCAATACTTGTAGGATATTCTAAAATAAATGGTATCTGTTTTTTTACACATACACTCACTTTTTTATCCTCCATTATATATCCATACAATTCTAAATTAAGATTTAAAAATTTATCTACAACCATATTTATTCTGTTATATGTAGATTTTGCCTCTTCTAGATTAACAACTCTATTGATTATTATATTTGCACTTCTCTTTATACCAAAGTTGCTTATGGCTTTTAATAAACTGTATGCATCAGTCAATGATGTAGGTTCTGGTGTTGTTATTAAGAAAAATTCAGTACTACAATATATGAATGACAATAGACTTTTACTCATACCAGCTCCTGTGTCAATTATTATAAAATCAACATCATGAATCTGCTCTATACTATGTATAAACTTATTTCTTTGAGCTTCTGTGAAGTCTTCTATATGATTAAGAGCAGAGCCTCCAGAGATTATGTTTACACCATATTTAGTTTGTGAAATTATGTCTTCTATATTTTTTTCACCATTAATTACATCAATTATGGTTCCTTTTACATTTACACCCATTATTATATCTATATTAGACATTCCTATATCTGCATCTAATATAAGAACTTTTTTATTAAGTTTAGTCAAGCATATAGACAAATTTGTAGCTAAATTACTCTTTCCAACTCCACCTTTACCAGAAGCTATTGTAATTATCTTAGGTGTATTTCTATTCTCTGTAATAAATTCATCCATTCCTTTTTTTTCTATTGCAATTTTTCTTAAAATTTGAGCTTGGTCCATCATATACTTTCAACTCCTAATAACAATCTTATAATCTTATCTTCATTAGGTTTTATAATATCATCAGGAACATTTTGTCCTGTTGTAATATATGATATTGGTTTTTGTGCATAATTCATTATGTTAAATAATGAGCCATATGTAATTGTTTCATCTAATTTTGTAATTATTAAGCTTTTAAAGTTCACATTTCTATACGAATCTATAATCGCTTTTGTATCAGTTTCTCTTGTCGTACAATTCAAAACTAAATGTATATTATCGGTTTCAGCTTTATCTATAAGATTCTTGATTTCTAGTATTTGCATAGAATTTTTATATCCTCTACCTGTAGTATCTATTAATACAACATCACAATCTTTCATTTCATCAAGTGCCAATTCCATCTCATCAGAGCTTATTACCCCTTTAAAAGGTATATTCATTATGTCAGTATATATTTTTAACTGCTCTACAGCACCAATTCTATAGGTATCTATAGTTATTACACCTACTTTTTTATTTTCTTCAAAGACTAATTTAGCAGCTAACTTTGCTATTGTAGTTGTTTTACCTACTCCTGGAGGCCCAACTAGAGCAATTTTTCCATTTATTGTTTGATTTTCTATTTTAATCTTTTTCTTTAAACTCTCTACTAAATTTTTACTTGTATCAACTCCATTAAACTTCATTTCTTGTAAATCAGCTCTTATAAATTCTACGATTTCTTCGTTTAACTCTAAATTTAGTAAGTTCTTACATATTTTATCTATATCATTATCATTTTTATTATCAAATCCCATGTTGCTTATAATTGACTTTAATTGTTCTATCTCTCGTTTTAAATCTTTTTGTTCTATATTATCTCTCTTTTCCCATCCAACAGTTAATTCAATATCTTTCTTTGAAAAAATACCTCGTATGCCAGATTTTCTTACTTCTCTTTTATCTATTAATGTAATATTGTCACCTAATTCCATTTTGGCTAGATTCATAGCATCCTGAATTGTATCAGCTGTATACTTTTTCGTCATCATATATGCTCACCACACCTTCTGCTTTGATTTTAACATCGTTAGGTATTTCGTTTAATGATAATACAGTCAAATTAGGATATACAAGCTCAACTAACTTTCTAAATGGTGCTCTTATCTTTGGTGATACTACTATTACTGGTATATTATGATTGAAATATACATTACTCATTATACCTTGTATACTTTCAAATATTTTATTTGTGTTTTCTGGGTCAACAGCTGGATAAGTTCCATTTACAGACCTTTGTAAATTATTAGATACTAGTTCCTCTGTTTCTGGGGACAATGTAGACACTACAATTGACTTCTCTTCATCGACCAAATTTGTACAAATACTTCTAGCTAAAGCTATTCTCACGTATTCAGTAAGAAGCTCTATATCTTTAGTATTTCTAGACTGGTCTGCAAGTGTTTCAAGTATTGTAACACGGTCCTTTATATTTACTTTTTCTCTTAGCAGATTTTTAAGTACTTTTTGAACTTCACCAAGCGTCATTAAATCTGGTATTAACTCGTCAACCACAGCACTATAATTTTCTCTTGCTGCATCTATAATAGTCTTAACTTCTTGTCTTCCCAATAATTCATGTGCATTGGATTTTATTATATCTAGTAAGTGAGTTATAAGTATTGTAGATGAATCTACCACTGTATAACCTTTTAATTCTGCATCTTCTACTTTGTCACTTTCTATCCAAAGCGCTTCTATTCCAAAAGTAGGCTCAATTGTCTTTATTCCAAATATATTAAAGCCTTGATTCATAGGGTCCATACATAAAACCATATTAGGCATTATCTCATATCCGCCAACTACATTGCCTTTTATCTTTATATTGTACTGGTTTGGATTTAATTGTAAATTATCTCTTATTCTTATGGGTTGTACAACTATACCCATATCTATAGCACACTGTCTTCTTATTGATGCTATTCTCTGAAGTAAATCTCCTCCTGCTGATTCATCAGCCAAGGATATTAGACCATACCCAATTTCTACTTCTATAGCTTCTACATTTATTAAGTTTGTAACATCTTCTACTTCGTTTTTGTCTGGATTTACCATATCAGGTTTTTCAAGCTCTAAATCTTCTAAAGTATCTTTCTTTTCTCTTCCTAAAAAATAACCTGCTGCTATTGCACCTATCCCCAGTGAAAAGAATGCTGGCTTAGGTAGTCCAGGCATCATACCAAGTACAATTAAAACACACCCAGTCATCATTATTGCTTTTGGTATTGCTGTTAATTGTCTACTTACTAGTCCACCAAAATTTTCATCAGTAGAAGCTCTTGTTACAATTATACCTGCTGATGTAGATATTAATAGAGCTGGTATCTGACTTACAAGACCATCCCCTATGGTAAGCCTTACATATGTTTGTGCTGCACCCATAAGAGTCATATTCAGCATTACAGCTCCTATTACAATTCCGCCTATAATATTTATTGCTGTTACTATAAGACCTGCTATAGCATCTCCTTTTACAAACTTATTGGCACCATCCATAGAACCATAAAAGTCAGCTTCTTGTTGAAGTTCTTTTCTTCTTTTTCTAGCAGTTTTATCATCTATAACACCTGCATTTAAATCTGCATCTATACTCATCTGCTTACCTGGCATGGCATCTAACGTAAATCTAGCTGTTACTTCAGATACTCTTCCAGAACCATTAGTTATAACAACAAATTGAACAATTAATATGATTAGGAATATAATTATTCCTACTACGTAATTTCCACCTACAACAAAACTTCCAAATGCCTCTATAACTTCACCTGCATATCCTTGAGTTAGAATCAATCTAGTTGATGAAAGATTTAATCCTAATCTAAATAGTGTTGTCACAAGTAACACTGTTGGAAATATAGATAAATCAAGTACATTTGTTGTAAATAATGTCATTAATAAAATTAGCACAGATAAACTTATGTTAATTGCCAGTAAAATATCTAATATAAATGTAGGTAATGGCACTATCATCATAAGAACAATTCCTACAACACCAAAAGCCACTATTACATCCATATTTTCCTTTAGATTAAACTTATTCATTACTTATCCTACCTTTTTGGGATTTTGTATCTGTTTTTGATTTTATATACTGCTACTAATATTTCTGCAAAAGCTTGATACATGTCCTCTGGAATTTCTTGGTCTATTTCTACTTGCTTATATAACAACCTAGCTATAGGTTTATTCTCTATTATAGGGATGTCATTTCCCTTTGCTATTTCTCTTATTTTAAAGGCCAAATAGTCTGCACCTTTTGCCACTACTACTGGAGCTTGGTCCTTCCCTTTTTCATACCTTACTGCTATAGATAAATGGGTCGGATTAGTTACTATCACAGTGGCACTTGGGACTGCTTGCATAGTCCTTTGGGATGAGATTTGCCTTTGCTTTTGTTTTATCTTAGCTTTTATTTCTGGGTCTCCCTCTGCATTTTTATATTCATCTTTAACTTCTTGTTTTGTCATTCTCAGTTGCTTTTTATGACTGTATCTTTGATAAAAGTAGTCTGCAACTGCTATAGCTATCATAGCTATACAAATTTTACTCAATATGGAATATACTAAATCTTTAACTGTATACATTAAACTAGGTAGGTATATGTTACCTAGCTTTAATATATCTAAGTAATTATCTTGAAAAAATGTATACCCTATATAAGCTAATACAGATATTATTGCTGTATCTTTTATTAAAGTTGATAAGCTCCTCATAGAAAACATATTTTTAAATCCACTAATAGGATTTAATTTTGATAAATTTGGTTTCAAAGTTTCCCCAGTAAACAGAATTCCTACTTGAAATAGGTTAGCTACTATACCTAAAACTAAGAAAGGAATTGCTATTGGCAAAAATATCTTAAAAAAATCCATTAATCCTACAATAACTAATTTTTCTAGGTTTGAATAATTTATATTCATATAAAAATTCACGTTTAAAAAATAATTAAGTGAAGATTTAAGTGTATCTACTACATATGAAAATAATGTAGGAACTAATAAAGTGAATGCAAGTAGAGTCATTGCAACTGGTAATTCTCTACTTTTTGCTATATTACCCTTTTTTCTTTGTTCACCCTTTTTCTTTGGAGTAGCTTCTTCGGTCTTATCCGTTGAACCCATAAAAAACATAGGAGCCAGAGCAAAGGTTCCCTCATACATCTTTGGTATTTGACTCAGTAGATGACTTATCTGGCTAACGATTAAAGGTATTGATATGATAAATAAGGCTATACCAACCAATATTTTTAATGGCATACCAACTATCATTACATTCAGTTGGGGAACACTTCTTGATATAAGTCCTAAGATAAAATCTGCCATAAGCAGACAAAGCACGATAGGTATTGCTATTTTGAATCCAGTTATAAAGCACTGTACAAATATGTTTATTATATAGTCTATATTATTATCTACAAATGATTTTCCTATTGGAATTAACTCAAAACTATACCTTATACCTCGAATTAAAATATGATGTCCATCCATGCTAAAAAATATCATTATCGCTGTCCAGTTCATAAGATTATCAATTAAAGTTGTCTGAGTCATTGAGTTTGGGTCAAACATATTAATCATTGACAATCCCATCTGTTGGTCCATCATAGAACCAGCCATCCTGATACTATAAAAACACAGATTCGTTATATATCCAAGTATAATGCCTGTTATGGTTTCATTTATTCCATATAACGTAAACATTATAATATTATCTATATTAGCTGCATATTCAATCTGCATAGTACTTGAAATCAGTATTGATATAATGATTGCAAAGAGTGACTTAAATAAAGCAGGTGTACCAGCTGGAAATAGTATCCTCAGCGTCCCGAAAAAAGCTACTATTCTAATAAATACAAAAATCATATGTACCCTACCTACTTAGTTATAAGAGATATCATATTAAATATCTCAGAAGTAAAACTAATAAGAGTATGTAACATCCAGCTTCCACCAATAGCTACTACTAAAAGAATTGCTATCAGTTTTGGTACAAAAGTCAATGTTTGCTCCTGGATTTGAGTCGTAGCTTGAAACACACTTATTAAAAGTCCAACTATAAGAGAAACAATTAGTACTGGAGCTGCAATCATAGCTCCTGTAAACATTCCATTTTTAAGAACACTCATTATCATAAATTCACTCATACTATTTTTCTCCTATCCAAATCCCAATATCAATGTTTTTACTATCAAGTTCCATCCGTCCACCATTACAAATAATAGTAACTTAAATGGTAATGATATCATAACTGGAGGCAACATAAACATCCCCATAGACATTAGAACACTTGCAACAACAAGGTCTATTATCAAAAATGGTATGTATATTAAAAAACCTATTTGAAAAGCAGTTTTTAATTCACTTATAGCAAATGCTGGAACTACAACAGATAATGGTATATTTTCACGAGTTAATTTTTTTTCTTTTAAACCAGCTTGTTCTACAAATAAATCTAAATCTGTTTGTCTAGTTTGCTTCAATAAAAACTCTTTAATAGGTCCTTCTGCTTCCTTCATAGCTTTTTCCATAGTAATTTCTTCTTTAATATATGGTTGTAATGCCTTTTCGTTTATTTCATTTAATACTGGTCTCATTATAAATATTGTCAATACTATTGCAAGCCCTACCAAGATTTGACTTGGTATTGCCTGTTGTGCTCCTAATGCTGATTTTAGAAATGATAGACTTATAACTATTCTGACAAAGCTTGTCATCATAAACATTACAAATGGTAAAAACATTAATGCAGTTAAAAACAAAAACAATTGCATTGAACTTGTATATGGTACATCAGCCAAAGGTAATTTTGATAATAGTTCCATTTACTTATCTTCCTTTTTTGTAAATTTTCCAATATATTTACTGAAATCATATTTTGTTTTGATTCTTTCCATTTTAAAATCTTGGATTTTAAAATTTCTTTCTTTAATATCATCTTCTATTTTTGATATTTCTTCCTTGGTCAAATCTTTTATCTTATTCATACTAGACGAAGAAGATGCAACAATGCACCCTTCTTCACCTATCTTCAAAATTATTATGCTATTGTTTTTACTTATACTTACAATGTCTAATATTTTTACATATTTATCATTGTATTTTTTTAATAAACTTCCTTGGCTAATTTTTAAAGATAAGACTATCAATATTAAAATTATTGGAATACATATTAATATCTTTAATAAATAAAGTATCATGTCTTACCATCCTTTATTGCACTACTATATTTGTAAAATATATATTTTGAATTACATTCCCACCTAGGTTTGTATTTAGTGTATTTTTTATTTCTTCTTTTATGTTATTTAAATTCTCAGCGGCAAAATCATCTGCTCTTTTTGCCATAAGACAATTTATGATATTATCTCTAATTAAAGGTGTACTTTTTTCTATATCTTTATATGAAGAATCATAAGATACAGTTATTGATACTTTTAGATACCTTACACCTTCATCAGCTAGTTTCAATACCATTTCTTCTAAATCAAGATTTTCTGTCTTTATTTCATCTTTATCTGTTCCTGTTGGAATAAACGAACCTATAATCTTATTAATTTGTTTATTTCCGCCTTTACCTAATATAAAAAATCCTGCTCCTGCTGAGAAAATAATTAGTATCAAAATAATTAGAAAAATTTTTTTATTTTTGAACAAATCTCTTCCTCCTAGTCGATAGTTATAAGTATGTTAACTCTTCTATTCTCAGCTCTTCCTTTTGCTGTTTCATTTGAAACCAAAGGCTGATATTCTCCACATCCTGTTGCTGAAAACAATTTAGGGTCCATTCCCTTTTCTTCTACAAAGTATCTTACAACACTTACTGCTCTACTAGAAGATAAATCCCAATTGGATTCATGTGTACTTGATTTTACAGGTACATTATCAGTATGACCTTCTATAACTATCTTATTTTTCATCATTTTTATCATGTCATATACTTTATTGAGAGTAGCTTTACTATTAACTTTTAACTCCGAAATCCCAGAGTCAAATAGTATTGAATCATCTAACTCTAACAAAATCCCTCTACTATCATCTTTAACTGTTACGCTATTTTGTAGGTTAGAATTATTAACCTTATCTTTTAAATCTTGCTCTAAATTTGACTTATCACTTTTATCCACTAAAGTACTATCTATTGGTGATTTATCACTTGTGCTTGAACCTGTACTAAACATACTTATTCCAGAAAACTGACCTTTTAATGCATTTGATATATTTTTGAATTTTTCCATATCTACAACTGATGTCGCATACAATAATACAAAAAATGTAAGAATCAGTGTTATTGTATCAGCATAAGTAGCTAGCCATGCATCTGGATTTATGTCATCCTTCTTCTTATTTTTTTTACGCCCCATTACTCATTGCTCTTTCTGTATTTTTATTGGTTTTTGTAAACTGTAATCTCTCACTTATTGAAAGGTATGTTGATAAACGTTCTTCAACCACTATACTGCTTTCACCAGATTGTATACTTATTATTCCTTCTAGCATCATTTCTTTCATATAGACTTCTTTTTCTGTTTTTTCATCTATATTATATGCAATTGGATTTAAAGCGATATTAGCAAGTAAAGAACCATAGAATGTTGTAATTAATGCCTTTCCCATACCAGATGCTATTAAGTCTGGAGATGTAAGGTCAGATAGCATTTGTATAAGACCTATTAATGTCCCCAACATCCCAAAAGCGGGTGCAAAAGTACCCCAAGTTTTAAATATCTTAGAATACCTATTATTTGTATCTTCAATAGAAGCTATCTCTAATTCTAATATAGACCTTATCTCATTTACTTCCAGACCATCAATACATAACTCTAATCCTTTTCTCATGAATGGGTCTTGTATCTTCATTACATCACTTTCTATTGATAGAAGCCCTTCTTTTCTAGCCTTTTTAGAAAGTGCTTTAAACTGATTTAATAAATCTAATTTTGATACACTCGTTGTCTTAAATGAGTATTGAAGTGCATTTTTTATAAGTTTCATATCATCAAGAGTAAATGTAATCATTAACGCTCCAAACGACCCAAATACTGTGATTAGTATTGATGCAAAATCAAAGAAACTTTTTAGTCCTGAACTACTTCCTTTTACAGCTCCAAATAAAACTAATACTGTAGATAATATTAGTCCAATAAATGTCAGTGAATCTGTTTTTTTCATTATTTTTCGCTCCTAATATAACCTACATTTATTTTCCTTTTATATTTTATTACTTTATCTACTATCTCGTTTACAGACTCTTTTACAAGGTTTTTTTCCCCTGTTGTAAGTAAAATCCTGCTCTCTGGTACAGAGTCGATTCTTACTATAAGGTCTGAGTTTAATATGTAACTTCTTCCATTTAAATCTGTTACTCTTATCATAATATGTACCTACTATCTCTTAAGACTTATTATCTCTTGTAGGATTTCATCTGATGTTGATATTATTTTGCTGTTTGCTTGGAAAGACCTACTTGCTATTATCATTTCTGTGAATTCTTCTGCTATGTCTACATTTGAAGCTTCTATTGCTCCTTGTATTATTGTTCCTGTAGCTCCTGCTATTTGTGGGTCTCCTGAGTTTGCTGATGGCTTAAATAAGTTTCCTCCTTCAGCATCTAGTCCTGCTGGATTTTGGAATGCGTATGTTTGTACTTTTTGCATTGTTCCTTTTGTTATATCAGCTATAGGAGGAGTAGGTTGCTTACCAACTTCTGAATTTACAGGTATCTTATACACAAATTGTGTTCTCTGACCATCACTTAGTAGAAATTCTACAGTTCCATCTTTTGATATATTATACTCTAGTACATTTTGAACTGTTCCATCCTTAGGACTTATACTTTGAAGTGGTATTACAATTGGTTCATTACCTATTGGTGCTCCATCAGGTGTGAAGGTTCCTTTAGTAGCATCATATTTTCCATTCATAACTTGCCCCACTAGCATATATCCATCGCCATTTACAAGCCTTCCACCTTTAATTTCTTTTAAAGCACCATCAGCTGCTGTAAACCCTGTATCTAAATTAAAAGAACCATCTCTTGTATACATAACTGTGCCTTGCCTTGCTACTGGAAAATATCCATCTCCATCTATCATTAAATCTGATGGTCTATTAGTTGGCTGTACATTTCCTTGCGTCATATCTTTATTTATACTTGATATCTTACTACCTACACCTACTTGTCCTAAGTTTGTTCCCCCTAATGCAGCCGTTGGAGCACTTGCATATAATACAGTTTGATAAAATGAATCTGTTATTCTAGCAGAACTTTTCTTAAAAGCAGTAGTCCCTGCATTTGCTACATTGTTACCTATTACATCTAGCTTTGTTTGATTTGCTTTCATCCCACTTACACCTGAATACATTGCTTTTATCATGAATATACCTCTTTTCTAGTTTAATATTATACTTGTTCTGTAGAACTTTCTTCTTCACCTAATTCTGGAGAATTTTCTTCTTCATCTGAATTTGTATCTACTTCTCCTATTTTAAGTAATTTTTCATATTTAACATCTACAGTTTTATCACTGCCTTCTACTTTCAACTCTAAGTGTACCTCTCCATCCTTTATATATGTGGACTTTACTACACCTACAATATTTTCATCTTCTTTTTCTTCTCCAGATACCTCTACTTGTTTACCAATTAATGATGTTGCCATGCTTAATGCAGAATTTATTAGAGTAGAGTTGCTTAAAGCTAAAAGTACATCTAACTTATCATTCATAGCAGACATCTTTTCTAAAGTTGCAAACTGAGCTAATTGTGATACATACTCTGTTGGGTCTTGTGGATTCATTGGGTCTTGATTACCCATTTGTGCTACAAGTATTTTCATAAATAAATCTTTATCAGCATCGTCTCCCTGTCCTATAATTGGAGTTCCATTATCTGTTACTGTCTGATTTCCTTTACTTCTAACTTGTTTATTTGCAATATCATTAATATTTTTTTCAAGCTGGTTTAAGTTATTTGACCTATAGTTTCCTTGAGCACTTGCTAAAGCTGCTGCTACTCCGTACATACAATACTTCCCCCTTATTAAGCTAATAAATCTACTCTATCATCATCAATAATATTTTCTTTAATCTCATCTTCTATGATTACATTGTTATGTTTATTATTTGTGCCTTGTTTATTCATATTTTCTTGGTTATTTTGTCTATTCTGCTGTTCAAATGCTTTATCAAAAGTATCTGATGTATTTCTATTATCACTATGCATTTGCACGGATACATCTTTTATGTTTACATTTGTAAGTTCAAGATGTTGCTTTAAATCTGTGATATTTTTATTTATAGAGTCAAACACATCTTTATTAAAAACAGTCACAACAGCTTTCATACTCTCACTATCTTTTAGTAATTGTATATTCATGTCTCCCAACTCTTTTGGTCTTAATTTAATTGTTAGCTCTTGTATATCATTTGTTTTCATATGTTTAATAGCCTTAATCGAATCATCCATGACATTTGATTCTATATGTTTTAAATTAACATTGTCATTTTTAGTTTTGTTTATATCCATACTTTTATTTATTACTTGGCTAAAGTTTCCGCTCTTATTTCCATTAGCCCCTGCTAGTTTTTCTAAAATATCAGAACTCTCATCTCTTTGCTTATTTGAATTAAGCTTGTCCATTCTATTACTATTAAAATTGTATAAATCTACGCTTTTAGTATCTTCCTCTGTAGTTTTACTAATCACTTCAAAGTCTCCATTAGTATTATTGTCTAAAAGCTCTCTTAACTTCATAATATCTAAATTTTGCACATCATCAGATTTATTTGTATTATCCTTATTTAACTCTACATTTTGATTTACAATCTTATTCAACATATTTTTATTAAGTTTAAGTTCTTGCTTAAATTCATCTGATACATTTAACTTTTCTATATCATTTAGTATAGAGTTTATATCTTTGTCTTTCTTATCATTATTTTTTAATAGATTTATCAATTGTTGTAAAATCTCATTAATCTTACTGTAATCTTTTTCATATGTATTTTCTTCTTCTAAATGACTACTTTTATTTTCAAAATGACATTCATTATCACTCTTCTCTGATTTATCTGAGCTAACATTCTGATTACTTGTTTCTTTTCTATCTTTAATTGTTTTATTGTCTGTCGCCTTATATAAATTATCTTCAAACTTATTATTTTTTATATCTTTATCCTTAGATGAGCTTTTTTTATTCCCAATATCTTTAATAATATTATAAGAATCTGCTTGTATCTTCATACAATAATATCCTCACTTCCTACTATTCTTATAGAACTTGTCTATTTCTCAAGTAACTCATACTTGCAAATTCATCATTAGTTTTTTGTTCCTTCAGGTTTTCTTCTCTATAATACTGACCATACTTTTTTTCTTTAAGTTTTTCTAATGATTTTCTTTCTATTTGCTTGTCTATAAGCTGTTTTCTAGCTTTTTCAAGTTCGTTTGTTGACTTATCTAATTCTTCTGATAAATCCATTATAGAGTTATTTAGAGCTAACAAATAATTAATAGTTATCTTTTGATTTTGAATACTATCGTTATCTTTACTTATAGAATACTTATTATAATTACTTTCTAAGTTTTCCAAGTTATTCTCTATATCTATTTTTTTTTGTTGAATTTTAGCAAATTCCATTTTTATCTTTTCTTCATCTTTCATTTTTAAGTCTAAGACTTTCTGTAATCTAAACTTAAAGTTTTTATCCAACTTCATCACAACCTATTCAAATATTT
Organism: Clostridioides sp. GD02367; assembly: GCF_045900275.1. Taxonomy (NCBI): domain Bacteria; kingdom Bacillati; phylum Bacillota; class Clostridia; order Peptostreptococcales; family Peptostreptococcaceae; genus Clostridioides; species Clostridioides sp. GD02367. The sequence continues at coordinate 57,254 of NZ_JBJODK010000007.1, forward strand.
TTTTAAATTGTTTATTCAAAGATTCTTTTCAGGTTACTTACAGTTTCATCAAAAGAACTCTTTTCATTTATTCCTTGTTTTAAAAAATTAATAATATGCTCATGATAGTAAATTGCCTCATCTATTTTTTTATTGGTACCTGAAGCATATGCACCTATATTTATCAAGTCTTCTGCTTCTCTATATTCAGATAGCATATCTCTTGCAAATGATGCTACTTTTATATCTTCTTTTGAAGCAATCTCATTCATAAGTCTACTTAAACTGTTCAAAACATCTATAGAAGGATAGTGATTCTTATTTGCCAAATCTCTAGATAAAACTATATGACCATCAAGTATCCCTCTTGTTGTATCTGCTATTGGCTCATTAAAATCATCTCCATCAACTAATACTGTATAAAATGCAGTGATAGAACCTTTATCTGATGTACCTGTTCTCTCCATAAGTTTTGGTAAAATAGCAAATACAGATGGTGTATACCCTTTTTGAGCTGGTGGCTCTCCTATTGCTATTCCTACTTCCCTTTGTGCCATAGCAAATCTAGTTACTGAGTCCATCATAAGTATTACTTTTTTTCCCTGGTCTCTAAAATACTCAGCTATTGCAGTAGCAGTAAGAGCACCTTTAAGTCTGACAAGAGGAGCTTTATCTGATGTCGCACATATAACAACAGATTTTTTCATCCCATCTTCTCCTAAATCTTTATCAATAAAATCTAGGACTTCTCTTCCTCTTTCTCCAACAAGGGCAATTACATTTACATCTGCTTTTGCATTTCTAGCAATCATACCTAGAGTTGTACTCTTACCTACTCCACTACCTGCAAATATTCCTATTCTCTGCCCTTCACCACAAGTAGTAAACGCATCTATTGCTCTTACACCAGTCTCCATTATATTTCGTATCTTTTTTCTCTTCATTGGGTCAGGAGGTTCATTATTCAAGTTATATCTATCTCCTAGAACGACTTCTGAATTATCTATAGGATTTCCAAGACCATCAAGTACTTTACCTAGTAAATTATCACTACACATAACACTTAGAGGTATACCCTTAGAAATAACTTTACAACCAGGTGATATTAATGTTAGCTCTCCTAATGCCATTAAAATTACTTCTTTGTCTTTAAAGCCTACTACTTCACAATTAACTGGTTTGTTGACTTGATTGTATATAACACATAACTCTCCAACAAAAGCTTTTATCCCTTCAACTTCTACAGTAAGCCCTATTATCTTCTTAACTCTGCCTTCTGATATAGTAAGCTCTAAATTTTCTATTTTCTTATTTATTTTGTCAAAATCTATAGATATATCAGTTCTATACATACTTTATTCACCAAGCAATTCTTCTTTTAGTTTTTCCATAGCACAATCAACACCAACTATTATTCTCCCATTTTCCTTTTGTATAATAGCATTTCCTTTATCTATACTGTCATCTGCAATAACAAATACACTTGATTTTAATGATGTCTCTTCTTTGAATAGTTCAAACTCTTTCTCTATATTATCCTTATAGAAAGAATTACATCTTACTATGAATGAACTACTTCCTTCGTAATCTTGAATAATTTGCTTTAACAAGTCACTCATAGACTCTTCATCTTCAAAATGCTTTTTTAAAACAGAGCTAGCCATATTGATAGCAAGTCTTATAATTTCTTTGTTTTTTTCCTTTATGTACTCAGTCATTTTCTCATTAGCTTGTAATAGAATTAAATCTGCCTGATTTCTTATAAAATCTGCTTCACCTTTAGCTTTTTGGATATATTCATCGTAGGATTCTCTATATCCATCCTCATATCCATTTTTTTGACCTTGGCTATATCCTTTTTCATAAGCTTGTTTTTCTATATTTTGTGCATTTGTTTTTGCTTCTTCTAATATTTCATTCTTTTTTATCTCAGCAGACTCTATAGCTTCTTTTATTACTTCATCCCTAAATCTACAATCATTCTCTTCGTTTATATTTGTTTCTCCCAGTCTAGCTTTGTCTATTATAGATAAATCTAGAATTCCTTTATATGATGCTTTTTCACTTTTAATAATTTTGTTATTCGACAAAGTCATCACCAAAATTCCTTACAATAGTTATAGCACCTTCTCTTTCAAGTTTTCTTACGCTATTTACTATTTTTTGCTGAGCACCTTCAACTTGTGCAACTTTTATTACACCAACCATCTCCATTTCTTCTTTAAGCGCTTCTGCTGCTCTAGAAGATTGATTTCTATATATAGCATCTGAAATTTCATCATCCACACCTTTTAAAGCATAAACTAAATCTTTCATAGTTACTTCTTTTAGTACTTTTTGTATGCTCATATCATCTAGTTTTACAATATCTTCAAATACAAATATATGAGATTTAATTTGGGCTGCTAAAGCTGGGTCTTTTTCTTCAACAGTATTCAAAATATTCTTTTCTGTTTTTCTATCAGAATTAAGTAATATTTGAACTAATGTAGCTATTCCACCATAATCTTTAAAATCATCACCACTTATTGAATGTAATTTATCTTCTAATGAACTTTCAATTACTTTTATAACTTCTGGAGATATTGAACCCATTGAACTTATTCTCATAGCTACCTCATTTTGTAAATCAAAATCTAAGTGAGCTAAAATTTCTGCGCCATCTTGTGGGTCCATATGTGCAAGTAAAATAGCTATAGTTTGTGCACTTTCATTTCTAAGTATTTCTAATATTTTCTTTGTATCCAATTTTATAATATGTTTAAAAGGCTTTGTACTTGTATCTATTGATATACCTTCAAGTAATTTATTTGCTTTAGAATTTCCCAAGGCATTACTTAGCAGTTCTCTTGCATATTCCAGCCCACCTTCTATAACATAATCTTTTGCTTTATTTATTTCTACAAACTCTTTTAATATTTCTCTTCTTTCTTTTGAAGCTATTGAAGAAATATTTGCAATTTCCAAACCTATTTTTTGAACCTGTTTATCTGGAAGGCTTTTTATTATATCACTAGACACAGTTGGTCCTAATGTCATTAAAAGCACAGCAGCTTTTTTTAAACCCTCACCTTCTACTTTCTCACTCTTCTCATTTTCACTTATATCACTTAAGTCAAATGCACTAACATTCGTAATTTCTGTGGACACATTCTATCCCCCTTACTCATTTAACCAAGTCTTTATTATTTCTGTTACTTGGTCTGGTTTTTCTTCTGCATACATTTTAACAGCTTCTTCTAATGTCAATTCTGGGTCATCCCCTAATAGAGGATTATCTTTCTTATCAACAGTACTAGAACTAGCACTATAAACTTCATCCTCATAATCCATATCTTCTTGTTCACTTCTCTTCTTATATATTAAGTATCCAATAGCACCTACTGCAATAACTGCCACTACTCCAATAACTGCCTTTATTATATTAGTTTTGAAGCCTTCTTTTTTAATCTCTTCCAGTTCTTGTTTAGCTTCAGCCTTTCCTTTAGGGTCAAAGACCATTGAAACAACACTAAGAGTATCTCCCCTTGCTCCATCCATGCCTATAGCATTATTAACTATATCTTCCACATCAGCTTGAACTCCTTTAGCTATTTTTCCGTCTATAGCGACAGAAGCTGTCAATCTTCTAAGTTCTCCTGGTGCAATTATAGTATGAGTTTCAATCTTACCTGTCTCATATTCAAAACTCTCATCCAAACTATCTTCTGTGTTAGTACCATTTTTATTTCCTTGATTATTCATATTAGCATCTACGCCTTGGACATTATTTGTAGCAGATTTAGATGAATTTTTTGACCTTGTTTCTTTTATTGCAACTTTATCAGGGTCAATCTTTATTTCAGTTTTTTCAGCTGTATCAAAACTTAAATCTGCATTTACTGTAGCTTTTACTTTTCCTGTACCAAATATTGGCTCTAGCATTTCCAAAATAGACTTTTCTAATTGTTTATTCAATGCTTGTTCAGATGCCTTATTTTTATCAACACTAATACCACCATTTATAGGTTGATTATTTTCATCAACTTCTTCATCATCTAAGATACCTTCTGATAATAGATTCATCTTATTATCAATAACTTGAACATTTTTCTCTGGTATATTTGTAACACTTCCTGATACAAGTGCCATAACAGATTTTATTTGATTTTTTTCTAAAGTTGTTCCTGGCTTTAACATTAAGTAAACTGCTGCACTTCCTGGAACTGCTTCTTTCTCAAACACTGATGACTCTCCAAATGTTATATGTACTCTAGTATCTTCCACTTGTGGAAAACTCTTGATTGTTTTTTCTATTTCACCTTGTATGATTCGTTGCTTCTTAATTTGAAACTCCTCATCAGTAAGTCCTATAGACGAACTATCATCCATTAATGCAAATCCTTTAGAACCACCTGTAAGACTTGGAGCTAGCTCCAGCCTCAACTTATCGACTTCTGTTCTAGGAACATAAATTGTACTTCCCTTTACCTTAGTATCTATCTTTCTAGACTCTAATTCTGCTGATATATCTGCAGCATCTTGAACATCTAGTTCTGAAAATAAGACTGCATACTTATTTTTACTTGCAGATATTGCTGTAAATACTAGCGCTAAACATATAGCAACAATCCCTATACCTAATGCTATCTTAGTTCCTTTTTTTAAAGAACCTATTTTTGTCCTAGATTTAGCAACTTGCTCCTTAATCTTATTTTTAAAACTGGCTATCATTGATTATTACTCCTGTTCAAAAGGCTAAATTTGTACTTTATTCATTTCTTGATATGCATCATGAATCTTGTTTCTAACTTCTATCAGATATTGCATAGATAGTTGTGCTTCTTGACCTTTTAACATAACTTCATGCATAGAAATATCTTCGCCTTTTATAAATTTTTCTTTCATATTATCCGCTGTCACTTGTTGAAAATTAACTTTGTCTATAGTATCTATTATTACATCTTCGAAATTCTTTTTTTCTTCTTTATTATTAAGGTTTAATGGTTTTGTTTCTCCAATCAAATTATCTAACTTTGCACCTTGCATTAAATTGTTGATTTGTGTAATTGGCATAATTTATCCCTACTTTCCTATTTCCAAAGCTTTCGATATCATAGATTTCTGAGCATTCAGTGTGTCTACGTTAGAATCATATGCTCTTGAAGCTGTTATTAAATCTGTCATTTCAACCAATATATTTACATTTGGATATTCTACATATCCATTTGGTTTCGCATCTGGATGAGATGGGTCATATACTTCTTTAAGAGGTGATTTGTCATCTTCAACAGATGTGACTTTTACTCCTAACATACCTAATTTATTATCATAGTTTTCTTCAAAGGAAACAATTTTTCTCCTATATGCTTCTCCATTTGGACCTCTTGTAGCATTTATATTAGCTACATTTGATGATATGATATCCATTTTCAAACTTTCTGCTGTTAATCCACTAGCAGATATCTCCATTCCACTGAACACACTCATCTTCTAGTTACCTCCCAGTTATTATTGATTTAGTCATTGCAATTTTGCCATTTGCAAAACCTATTAAAGCATTATATTGCAACGTTGTCATTGCTTGCTTTACTTTTTCTTCTTCTATATCCACATTATTGCCATCTACTCTTAAACCTTTTGAATTGTCTGTTTTTTCTTCTATTTTTGGCATGGCATCATTTAATGTTTCTTCAAAAGTTACATAATGTTTTTTGTAACCTTCAGTATTTATATTTGCTATATTATTTGCTATTGTTTGACTTCTTAGATTAGTTGCATCTAGTCCCATTTTTATAATGTCATATGTATTCATACTCACCCCTCCTCAAAATATATTTATTTGCTATATTTAATGATTAAAAAAATGAAGTTGCTATATTACAAAAAAAGGTAACTTTATGAAGAAAAAATTAAATACATATTAAAATTTTTTTTTATTTTCATTGGAGTTAATTGAACTTAAATTAGATTTCTTACTAAAATGATACATTATTATATTAATGTAATAGAATTGTAATAGATTTAAATGAACAAAGAAGTCATTTTTTGTAAAATAGCAACTTTTTCAGACAGTTTTTCTTTATTTTTTGTTATAATTGGTAAAATATGTTATTATATGTACTTTCTACTGTAATAAAGTAATTTTTCCATAATAAAATGACCGCCAAAAAAGCAGTCACTTCGACTAATCCTAAGTATACAAATATACTTAGGACTCTTTTTGGCAACTGGCTAGCATAGTTTGTATATACAAACCTTAGCCCCTATAGCTTTGCGTCACTAAATTTCTCTAGTTTTGCCTATTTAGTTTTAATTTAAGTATACAATAAATAACAATTTTTTTAAACATTTTTTACTTATATTTTTAATATTTCAATTAATATTCGATATTTATAGCTAAATATCTAGTATAAATTAAAAACTTGTTATTATAAAAAATAAAAACAGCTTAAAATACTTATTCTAAGCTGTTTTTATTTTTTATATAAATGTCTATAATGTAATCAAGTTAGATTCTTCTTTATCCCATTCAGGAGAGAATTTATTTCCTATTTGTATAAAAGAAGACCTTTTATTCCAATTAGCAAATGAAGATTGATAACATACCTTACATGAATCATTCATATTTATACTATTAATATTTCTTCTGCAGTCTTTATATTCCAAAGAATTCCACATTTCTTCAAAAGTTTTATATCTGTCAATATGAAACAACTTTATAGGTGTAGACATACATGAACGTACAAATCCATCTGAACCTAAGAAAAAGTCTCTCCATGTTGTAAAACAATCCTTATGTAGTTTTTCACATGCACTATCTTCACCTTGTATATGAGGTAACTTAAGAATAATATTTAACTCATCTGCTAAAACCTCTGCTTCTTCAAATACCTTTTTAACCTCATCTTGGCAATCATATAAACTCTCATCATGCATATTTTCATCAAACACAGTTAGATATACCACCTTAAGCTCTTGTAAACCTACCCTTTTAGCTAATTCAACCATTTTGGGTATCTCATACAAATTAGACTTCATTGCTGTAAAAACAAAATTCATATGTGGCCAATTTATCCCTCTTTTAATCTTCTCATCTGCTATATGTTTAATATTTTTTATTATATGATTAAAATCAGCCCCTGATCTTATATTGTCATTAATCTCTTTAGACGCCCCATCTAGACTTATAGCTATAATGTCAGTTTCTGTATTGAAGATATCATCAAATAGTTTATCCAATTTCATACCATTTGTACAAAAATATTTTCTAAGACCATTTTTCTTTGCCCAATATAAGAAATCAACGAAATTTGGATGTACTGTTGGTTCTCCCCATCCCATTAAAGTTACTTCCTCTACTTCATTTAATATATTCTCAAATTTTTCAGTCCATTTAAAATCAAAAACTGTTGCTTTGAACTCTGCTGAATTTCTTCCACACATAATACAATTTAAATTACAAGCATTCGTAAGTTCAAATACTAACCTTCTAGGTTTAGCTTCTAGATTGATAGCCTGATTATATGCCTCGCTTTCATTCAAATTGCTATTCTTTTTCTGTAACTCTGTTAAAGAGTTTGTTTGTTTTAAATCAATTGTTTTAGCTCTCAATATACTCATATTGATATACCTCTTATTTCTATGTATTTTACCATATCTTCCAAAAAGCTTTATTTTCTTTCCAAAGAGAATTAAGATTGTTCATATCTCTTTCATTATCCATACATGCCCACAGACCTTCATGCTTGTAAACTGCTATTTCTCCATTTTTAGCTAGATTTTCAAATAATCCATACTCCAAATCACACTCATCATTTTCTGTAAGATATTTTAATAGTTCTTTATTAAATACCATATATCCACCATTTATTAATCCCTTTGATGTTTGTGATTTTTCTTCAAATGATTTAAGTACATCTCCCTCTGCGATAAGTTCACCAAATCTAGCAGGAGGTCTTACTCCAGATATTGTAAGCAACTTTCCAACTTTATTATGAAAATGTATTAATTTATTTATATTTATATTTGCTAGCCCATCTCCATATGTTAATAAATTTATATCTTCTTCAAGATATCTCTCTATTTTCTTTAATCGTGCTCCTTTTTGAGATTCTATACCTGTATCAACTAATGTTACTTTCCATTCACTTTCATCATGATTATTATGAAATTCTATTGAATTACTTCCTATATTAATTGTAAAATCATTATTTCTACTATCATAATGTAAAAAATAATCTTTTATAACATTTGCTTTGTAGCCAAGACATATGATAAATTCTTTTACTCCATAATACGAATATATTTTCATTATATGCCATAATATCGGCTTCCCTCCTATTTCAACCATAGGTTTGGGAACTATACTAGTAATATCTCCAAGTCTACTACCATATCCTCCTGCTAAAATAACTACTTTCATATTAAAATGCCTCACTTAATTATAATATATAAAAATTTAAGAATAGAATTTTTTATTACAGATATATATCATAGATAAATAGAATTTCTCTAGGATAATGTTAAAACTTATATTTTTGTTCTCCATTTATTAGACTTACTTTAATCTTATGTTTATCTAATAAAGTCTTTATTTCATCCTCATAATTCCAATTCATTACTATAATCTTATCTATCTTTCTCATACATATATCTTTAAAAGAAACTATTTCATGTCCAGTTCCTGGTATAAATTTATGTTGCTTATTTTCATTTATATCAATAACACAATCAATAAATTTATGTTGTGGATCTATGTTATTCAAAAATGTAACTCCCTTAGCTCCCGCGCCCCATATTGCTACCTTACTTTTTTCTGATTCTAAGTAATGTTTCCATCTCTCCACCTGTATTCTTATATTTTCAGCATAATCAATAGCTATATTTAAAATATCATTTTTTATATTCTCGCCTCTTACCTTGCATATAGCATATAAGTATTGTCCTTCAAAGGTATAGTTTATCTCTAATATATCAAATCCACATTCCTGTAATAACAAATTTAGGGATTTTTTATTAAAATATGAACAATGCTCATAAAAAAAGTCATACAGTATATTATTTCTTAGTATCCACTCTACACATGGTGTTTCAATATAAACTATAGAGTTTGGAGAGTTTACTAGCGCTTTCTTGATTGATTTCATTATATCTTTAGGGTTTTGTATATGCTCTATGACATGTCTGATAAAAACACAATCTGCAGATATATATGTGCATGTATCATCATAATATTTTTTTTCAAACATTAAGTTCCCATCTAACATGACAGTTTCTCCTACATAACTTGGGTCAAATCCATAGCCTTTTCCTTTAGATATTTCTATAAAAGTTTTGAGAAATTCTCCTTTTCCACATCCAACTTCTATAGCTACTTTTTCACTTAAATTATATTCTTTAATTAGATATGATATTATTTCATTAATATGACTTTGAAATCTAAATGAATTATACTGTGTATTATCATAAAAATCATCATATTGTACTTTATTTGAATCAAAACTAGTATTAAAAATAAACTCACAATAACTACATAAACCTAGTATTAAATCACCTGTTATATCATTTATAGCAATGTCTCTATTGTCAAATATAAAATTTTGATGTATAGGAACATTTTTTCTACTAAGAAAAATATTAATATTTTCTGAACCACATATAGGACATCTCATAAAAATTTACCCCACTAAAATTTTGTATACTATCTAGATTATTATACTTATTTATGATTATCTTCCATATTCATTTAAAACCACATTATTTATTAATTAGATAACGTAATATATTCAGCAAATGTTGGAAGTTTATTATCTTTACTAGATATAATTGGATTAATTTTATTCCAATTTATATTCATAGAATCCCATTTTATTCCACCTTCATTATTTGGAGAATATGGAGATGATAATTTATAAATAACCATTGTATTCTCTTCTAGAACTTGATATCCATGAGCAAACCCATTTGGTATATATGCTATGTTTCTTTTTCTAGAATCTATATTAAAACAAACATGTTCACCATAAGTAGGAGAATCCTTTCTGATATCAACCGCCACATCTAGAATACTCCCTGAAACACAATAGATGATTTTGCTTTGTGCGAAAGGTTCTTTCTGAAAGTGTAAGCCTCTTATAGTTCCTTTCTTCGATGTTACAAATAAATCTTCATTGAAAAATTCCTCTATACCTAAGTTCTTAAAAGTTGGATAATGATATGGCTTTATTGTTATTCCTCTACTATCTTCAAATATATTTGGTATTATTTCAACACAATCCTTTAGTTTAGTCTTTATGATGTTATACATAATTAACCCTCCTAATAATCAGTTCTTTCTATCTCTAACATACATTTTATTCCTTCATACAAACCTATTATATCTTCATTTTCTAAAATATTTTCATTATTAATATGAACTTTCATTATCTCTCGTTTTCTATATGGTCTTTTTCCCCAATTTATATCTAATTTTTTGCCTACAACACACTGAAATATGTCCACAACTTCTTTCAATGAATATATTTCTTTTGGTAGTGCAAAAAAAGTTTTACATTCTTTGGGACTCATATTTTGTATTTTTTCCATTGCAATTAAGTATGCTTTTATAACATCTTCTATGTGAAGCAAACCCAATTCTTGCTCTCCACTAGACATATCTAATGTTTTGTTATTGAAGTATATATCCTTTAGTAAATTCATAATTTTAGGTCTTGGGTCAAAAGGCCCATATGTATCAATCAATTTTATTGTTATAATACTCATGTTTGTTGCCTCAGCATAATACTTACATATGTCTTGAAAGGCTTCTTTAGTTGCTGCATATAGATTTACAGGATTATAATTTTCACCATTATAATTTTGCCAGTGTGTCCCTGTATTTATAAAATATCTCACATTTGCCTTTGAAGCTACATCTAATACTTGAGTGGCAAATAGAATATTACTATTTATAATTTCATCTAATTGTGAAAGTAAGTGATCTCCTAAGAATAATGATGCTAAATGTATAACTATATCTGGATTTATACTATTTATAATTTCAGATAAATTAGATATCTCTCCATTAAATCTATATATATTTATATAATCTTTAAATTCATTTATTAAATTTAGATTAGAATCTGCTCTTACTATAACATGGACATCATATCCTAATTTATATAGTTTTTTTGCTAGACAAGATCCAATATATCCACTACCACCTGTCAAAAAAATTTTGTTCAATCCATTAATCATAACTAACTATATCCTTTTTCAAATTTATTAATATCAATAATAAGTTAAATAAGTATAAATTTTCATCTAATATTATATTATTTAGATACCTTTTTTATCTTCAATATATATTCGCTAATATATAGTCTCTCTCTTTGTTCTGCTGAGATATTACTGTCATCTAGTAATTCTTTAACTTTTTCTTCTATATCATTATTAAAATTATACGAGTTAAAGTTTATGCTTTCTATATACAGACCACAATTATTTAGCTCATTATTAAATATCTCTATATTAACATTTTTCGAATCCTCATTCCATGAGTTAGAAATAACATTTTTTATTCTTAAAAATTCAGTTATATCAGAATTATTTTTTAACTTCAGTATAATCTTCCCTTCGTCATTTAATACTTCATATAGGTTATTAAGCAAGTCATACATATCTTTATATGAGTTTAATATTTTTCCGACTACAATATAATCAAAATTCTTACTTCTATAATGTTTATGAAAATATTCTATGCGGTCAACAACCACATTTTCACATATAGTTTTTAAGTCTAACCAATATTTCGCCTCTTCTGAAAAAGCTGCCAGATTTACATTAGAAGCTCCTTTTTCCAATAATTTATTCTTTATTTGCAATATAGTTACACCACAGCTTGTGTCAATCCCTAAAACACTATATTCTCTATTAAATATTGTATCTGCTTTAACCATTGAAACCATTGTATAATCAAAACTAATAGCATCCACTATATCAATGTGATACTTCTCCTTAAAAAACTTTGGACCTTTTATTCTAGAGATACTATCAAAATTACTACCCTTATCTACTTTTTCCCCAATATTACATACAAATGTATCTGTGCAAGCAATTACTTTATAACCACCTCTTCTTGCTCTAAATGAAATATCAACATCTGATGTGTGGTGTACATATCCATAATCATATATACCAATAACATCTATACATTCTCTTTTGAATAATGTTGCTACTGTATATAAATCAAATATTTCATACCATTTTCTAGGATTAGAAATATTATATAACTCTGCTTTACTTTGCATATCATCCAGATCTTTATACTCTACTTCCATTTTATATTCTAAAGGCGCATGATTACAAGCAGGATGAACTATTCCTATTTTAGAATCAGATTCTGCACATTTTATCATATTTGAAAGCCAATTTGTTGTTACAACTACATCATTACATACAAAAACAATATATCTTCCACTCATTTCTCTAAATGCTGTTGAGAAAGAATATCCAACTCCAAAATTCTTAATGACCTTAATTATTTTTTTTCTAGAATAATTTATTGACTTAAAATATTCATATGTACCATCACTAGAGCCATTATCAAACAATATTAGTTCATAATCTATGTCATTAGTATATTTCAAAATACTTTCAACACATCTTTTAGTATATTTTTCTAGATTATTATATCCCAATACCCATATACTTACTAATGGGTTATCTCCTTCCTTTAATTTATTTATATTTTCTCTAACTTCATACATATTATCAAAATCTTCTAATTTCTTTGGCAGTTTTTTATGAAAATTATTATCCAAGATTACTTTTCCATATTTATCTTCAATAAATATATTATCTTTCTTATAGATTTCTTCAAATTCTATATTTATGGAATTATATACTTCAGTTATTAAATCTTTTATATGTAACTTTTCATCTCTATCAATAATATCCAAAAGATGATTGTACTCATCAATTGATTTATCCCAATCGTGATTTTTATAGTATGCATGTGCTAAATTATAATATATATCTATATTATCTTCTTTTAGCATTGATTTTGCATATTCTAATAAATTTATAGCTATATCATATTCATTCATTTGCATAGCTAGTATAGACTTCATATTAATAAATTCTATATTGTTACAAAATCTGTCGTTATAATAATATAGCGAATCTAATGCTTCTTCCAGTGAATTATTTTTTATTAATTCCTCTATACGACTTAGTACATCTACATCACTCTTAAAATATTTTATCAATGTATCTCTAATATCAATCATAAAATTTTTCATATTTATTCTTGATTTATTTATAATATTTATTGTTAATTCATTTTCTTCATACTCATATGTAAAATTATTAATTTTATCTTTCAAAGTACTATTATAATCATAAATTTGAAGACTTCGATCAAATATAGATACAATTCTCGCTTTTTTTATTTCTAATTCTGAAATTAGTCGTTTTGATAACTCCCTTAAATGTTCTTCTTCTATTATAAAAAAAATATCTGCAAACCCAATAATATTTATTATGTTTTTATATTCTGCAATTAAATCAACTTTGTTATTTAATAAATAATACTCATCTTCTGAAAATTCTTCTTTAAAACTCGAACTCTTATTATCGCAAACTTGTAAAATACGAATATTGTTACCACTTGTTTTTAAATCTCTATTAATTTGTTTTACAATATCATTAAAAATATCATTTTTAGATAATTCTCCTATTACTATATCTACAACCATATGGTTTAATTCTCCTAACATTATAATTTAATCAAATATTTTTATTCTATCTTCTAAATTAAAGGTATATTTATAGAAGTTCTATTTAAAGTAATGTCTCCAAGGAATGATAAAGTAGTAATCTATACCAATTGTAAAGTATGTTTTTATCTTCCTTTATCATATGCTCATATTTATTAGTCATTATTACAAATGCCTGTATGGCTTTTTGAGGTTGTTTTGAAATGCTATCACTTTGGACATATGTTTTAACTAGAACTTTATCCACAAATGACACTTTGTAATTTATAGCCATCCTTATTATTAAATCCCAATCTTGAAATCTAGGTAAATGTTCATCAAATTTTTGTTTTTCAAAACACTCTCTTCTTCCAAACATAGTAGATGTACCAATAAAATTACCACACATAAGTTCATATAATATTATTTCTTTATTTATATTTCTTCCAGGAAATACACCTGATAATTCATTATTATCAATATAAGAAGAACATCCTATTATATCCACACCTATATTTTCTAGATACTTAATTTGTGTTTCAAGCTTATCTGGCATCCATTCATCATCACTATCCTGAAATGCAATATATTCGCCCATACTATTTAAAATACCTGTGTTCCTAGCTACATTGGCACCTAAATTTTCATTATGTTTTATGTATCTTATCCTTTTATCATCTATATATTCTATTATTTTTTGTGTATTGTCAGAAGAATTATCATCGACTATAATCACTTCTATATTTTTATATGTCTGATTCAAAACACTATTTACAGAACGATAAATTGTTTGTTCTCTATTATAGGTTGGTATTATCACTGAAATTAATGAGTTATAATCCTGTTCACCTTTAACAAAAATATCATCATAATTATTATTTTTTTCTAATAATAAGTTTATTTTATTTATTAATTTATCCTTTTCTCTATTACTTGAAATATGTATTATTTTTCCATATATTTTTATAGCATCATCAATTCTATTAACTTGTTCATATGCATAGGCTAAGTTATAGTATATATCTAAACTTATTTCATCAGAGATGTGTAATGAATATTCTAAATTGCTTATTGCTATATCGTAATCTTTCATATTAATAGCTAAAATTGATTTTAAATTTATAAATTCTACATCATTTTTAAATCTATCATCATAATATTGAACAATTTCAAGTGCATATTCTATATTATCCTCATGTAATAAGTTTTTTATTTTCTTAATTATCACATCTTTTTTATCAGAGAATTTTAAAACAATACTTTCAAACCTATCAACAACATTTTTTACTTTAAACTTATTAACTGAATTTATACATACATTCTTTGAAGGTATCTTTATTCTTCCTTGTTGTAAGTCATTCAATATACTATATAGTTCGCTATAATTATTTTTATCAAACAACCATCCATTAATTCCATTTTTAATTATATCTTTTGGACCATCACATTTACTAGAAATTACAGGGATGCCTCTTCCCAATGCCTCTACTAAAACTAAACCAAACCCTTCTTCATCTGATGTTAAAACCAAAGCTGTCACTGATTCTATATAATCCCAGGGCTTATCTAGCCATCCATACCATTCTATGCAATCATCTATATTTAAATCTTTAGATAAGTTTTTTAATTTCTTTTCATCTGGACCATTTCCTATGATTCTCATCATCCATGGCTTATCTAACAATGAGAGAGCTTTAAACAATATATCTATTCTTTTTTGATTATTTTCAAGCCTGCCTATATACACTAATTCTAATTTTTCTTTATTTGAACTAATTATATCAAAAGAATCTATATCAACAGGATTTCCTACATAATATACTTGACCTTTAACATAAGACTTTATTTTTTCTTCTATGTGTTCAGAAATTGCCAAATGAGCATTACTATAATTAAGATTTTCTCCTCCACCATAATATTCTGGTGCACCATGAATCCAAGATATAATAGATGGTTTGCTATCTCCTAAATGCATTACTGCTATATTGCTTATTAAGCTTAATATTGGAGCATGAGTTGCAATTATAATATCAGGGATTCCAATAGTATCAATTATACGTCTATATCCTAATGCTAAACTAAATTCATCATCCTCTTCTATATTACTATTGATACCATAAATATACATTTCTGGTATAGTATTTTTCCATTCTATATATTTGGGTTCATAAGCTTGAAACACTCTCACTCTATACCCCTTATTTATTAACTCATTGCTGATAGATGTTATAACCTCTTCCAATCCACCTCTACCATTCGCATAAGCTAAAACTATATCTATAATCATATTTCAGTACTCCTTATCAAGTTAATTATAAGTCAAATGTTTCTTCCATTTTATCCAAAATAATATTTGTAGAATAGCAATGAACTGATTGTCTAGCATTCTTTTGCATTTCACATAATTCATAATAGGATAAATTTAATAATTGTGTAATTTCTTCATAAAATGACTCTGAATTACACACCTTTGCTAAATATCCATTGTATCCATATTTTATAATTTCCTCTATTCCCCCACATTCAGTGGCCACAACTGGTATACCTCTACTTAATGCTTCTAAAATAACCATCGGAAATGCCTCATGTTCTGAACTAAGTAATAATGCTTTTTTATAATTTATATGTTTCCATGGATTTCTTACATATCCTTTCATCTTAACTTTATCATTAAGGTCTAATTCATTTATTATACATTCTATATATTTTTTATCTGGTCCATCTCCATAAATATCTAAAGTCCATTCAGTATCTAATTTAGAAAGAGAGGTAAATAGTATATCAAATCTCTTTGTATAATTTTCTAACCTTCCAATATAAACAAAATTATTTTCAAGTGATATATCAAGCATATCTACATTTATATCTATAGGATTTGGAATAGAATAAATATATTTCTTATTAATTAATCTCTCTAGTTCATATGTTAAGTTAGTAGAAATAGACCAATGTATATCTGCATGCTTTAAATACTTAGATGAATTTCCGAATAATTCCAAGGAGCTATGCATCCAAGAAATTACTTTTACATCTTCATACCCAACAACCAATCTAGAATATAAAACAGTTATTGGCATGTGAGTTCCTATTATTATATCTGGCTTACCTAAATCTATTAAAATTCTGTTTATTCCTTTTACTTTTGATAATATTGAATCAAGATCATTTCTATTCTTACAGTCTTCATAATTATTATAATAATAGACATTATGTAGATTAAGTTCCCATATATCATCATCACTTCTATTTGGTAGCAAAACTACTACAATATATCCCCTTTTCTCTAATTCATTCACAACTTTAGTTACTACTGTCTCGACTCCTCCTTGGCCACTCAAGTGTTCAAGAACAAAAAATATTTTTTTTATCTTAGACAAACTATACATATTTCCTCCAAATACACTAAAATATATACTTTAGTTTTTGCATATATTAATTTATAATTAACATTATTAAAGTGAGAAAATGCAATTACCTTTTTAATACTTATAATGTAACTATTAGTTTTCATAACTACTCACTTCTTTTAAATACTTTATATTATACATAATATCATCATTACTTATATCCAATGAAAGTGCTTTTTTTAAATAAAATTCTGCCTCTGAATACTCTCCAGACATTATATGTATTATTCCTTTTATATTCAATATTTCAGAATCCTCTCTAAATGACTGCAAATAATTGTCAATTAAATCTCTTGCTTCAATTAAATTTCCTTTTTCTATAACTTGCTTTATACTATTTATAAAATCTACTTTTAGTACATTAAGTTCTATATTTTGATTTAATTCATATTCAAAATCTTTTATTATAAGTTTTATAATTCTATGGTAATATGGATATTCATTCAATAATTCTTTTAATTTTCTTAAATAAATTATTTTATCACTATCCTTATAGTCTATAATACTATTAAATTCTATAACAAATTTGTCCATTTCATTAGATAGATATGTTAATAAATCTGCATAATCCAAATTTGCATATATATATTTTATATATATACTAGAATACATAATATAGATATAAAACAACTCTTTATATTTATCATCAGTTAAAATGTTATTTTCCAAAATTATTTTAGTAAATACTCTGTATACTTTTACTTCATCTATCTCAAAAGTATTCTTTTGTCTTAAAATATACTTATATAATTTCAAGCTAAATTCTTTATCATTCATAACGCAATATCTTACATATCTCTCAACCCATCTGTAATCCATATTCAAGAATATATCCAATAAATCTATATTATTTAAACATGCAATATTTACAATAGGTGCATATATATCATTTTTTCCTTTTTCTAAAATATATTTACATTCATCTAAAGATATTTGATTTAATAATCTTATATTATTAAATCTTCCATATGTCCCTTCTATGGAACCTAGTATTTTATAAATATCACTTTTTTCATTTTCTCTTACATTCTTCAAAAAAATTTCTAAACTATTATAAAAGCTATTTTTTTCAATTACTGATTTTTTTAACTTATCATAATACTTATTTATCAAATTAAATTTATTTAATTTATAAAGTGACATAAACAAGCTAAAATAGATGTCTTTTCTTTTTTCTTCATCTATAATATTTTCAAACTCTTTTATCACTAAATCATATTTTTCAAGATTATAATAGATTTTTATTAGAGTTATAGTTGCATTATCTTTCAGACTTACAGTATCTGTATCTGAAAATAGACTATTAGATTGAGTACTCATTTCATAATTGTCAACTAAGTAGATATATCTTTTATATGAATCTAGAGCATACTCATACTTACCTAAGCCAACTTGGGCTTGAGCTAAGTAGTAATATATATCTATATTATTTAAATCTTTCTCTATATATTTTAAACATAATTTTTCACATTTTTTATTTTTTCCCAAAAATAAATATACTTTTGCTAAATTAGATGTTAAATAGCCTGGCATTAATCCTATATTCTTATACGAAACTACACTTTTTTCTAAATAAAATAATGCATCTTGATAATTTTCTAATATAATAAAATTCTTGCCAAGTTGATAATTTGTATATGGATTTTCATTATTTTCGCTTAACTGTTGAAATAGAAGTTTTTCATTTCTTTTAACTTTGTTTAATCTGACTTCTTCATCTTCAAACATATACCCATAATGATCAAATTGAGCTACATTATGAAATACAGGTTCTTTATATAATGGCTGCTCATGAACTTTGCCAATAAATTTAAAATCATTATTTTTAAATAACCTTAATACAGATCCATATCCGTAAGAATCTTTTTCCATAGAATATATATTTTTTAATTGTATTGATGCTGAATTAAAAGTTTTATGTAAATCACTATCAAAAAAATCAATTAGTTTTGTACAATCTGTTAGTATCTCATCAGCATCTAATACAAAAACCCAATCCCCTTTAGAATATAATATAGACTTATTCCTCATACTAGAAAAATCATCATCCCATTTGTGAAAATAAACATTTTTAGTATAATTTCTTGCTATATTGATAGTATTATCAGTTGATCCAGTATCTATTATTATAAGTTCACTATCTATTGAATCCATTAGTATTTTTAGAGAGTCTAACATCTTTGTTAATATCTTTTCTTCATTTTTGACAATCATTACTATACTCAACAACATAATTATCTTCCTTTCAGTATACCTTTATCATAAAATTATAAAAAGCAAAGCACTGCTTTGCTCTTTATAATTTATAATTAAAATATTTATAAACTTTATCCTAATAATTGTAATACTCCTTGTGGTTGCTGATTGGCTTGAGCAAGCATCGATTGTGACGCTTGTACTAATATGTTCATTTTAGATAATGTAACCATTTCTGAAGCAACATCTGTATCTCTTATTCTTGATTCTGCTGCTGTAACATTTTCTATAGTATTATTTAAATTGTTTTGAGTTGATTCTAATCTATTTTGTTGTGCTCCTAGCTTTGCTCTTGATGTATTTACTTCTTTTAATGCTACATCTAAACTAGATGCCATTTGTTTAGCTGCATCTGTTCCTGATGAACCAGCAGTCTTCATATTGCCAATTGTTGTACTTGTTATATTTGCCTTACTCATTACATTAGAAGTGTTAACCAACTCTACAGTTATTTCATTGTTATTATTACTTGTTCCAGATACATTTGTTCCATAATTAGCTCCAACTTGTAATCTTACATTTGAAGAACTTCCATCTAATAATTTCTTTCCATTAAATTCAGTTGAACTTGAAATTCTTTCAATTTCATCTTTTAATTGAGATAATTCATCTGCTATCTTTTGTCTTTCTTCATCAGTGTTAGTTTCATTTGCAGATTGTATTGATAAAGTTCTCATTCTTTGTAATATATTTCCAGTTTCTTCTAATGCACCTTCTGCTGTTTGTACAACAGATATACCATCTTGAACGTTTCTTCCTGCTTGGTCTAAACCTTTAATTTGAGCTCTCATTTTTTCAGATATTGCAAGACCAGCAGCATCATCAGCAGCTCTTTTTATTCTAACTCCAGAAGATAACTTCTCCATAGACTTACTTTGGGAACTTACGTTTCTTCCCATTTGATTGTTTGCTATTAAAGCACTTACATTTGTATTAACTCTCATTAATTTACCCTCCTTAGTATAATTGACATCCTTGTCATTTCTACTTTCAATTTTTAATTAATCTTTCACATATGTAATCGGACAAGTTAATTAATAACTTTATACTTTTTTATTAAAAATATTTATTTTTTCTCTATTTAGCTTAGAATACATTGTGTTTACTTGCTTTGTTAACTTATATTCATGTAGCTCTTTTTTAACTTCTAATAAATTTCTTTGTAAAGTATTTTGTATTTTGCTATCAATATCAATTAGCTTCATATCGCTGTAAATACTTATGAATTTTTCTTTATCATTTTTATCCACACTATTTATAATTTTTTGTCTATCATCTAACTTATTGCTTATGTATTGATACTCTTCTTTATCAATAAGGTTTATAATCTGTAAAGATATCTCTTTGTATAAATCCAGTTTATCTTCTAGTATTCCCATTATTAATTACCTTGTGAAAAATAGTTCATTTGAGAACTATATTGATTTAACAAAGATTCTAAAGCTGAATATTTTGCATAAAGTCTTTTCTCTTTATCATTCATTTTTTCAACCAATCTATTTATATTTTTTTCTTGCTCCGCAATCTGCTTAGAATATATATTTTCGCTGGCAGAAGCTGTTTTTTCTATACCAGCCTTCTCTGCAAATTTAGAACCTGAGCTTCCTGAATATTCATATATTATATCTTTTAACTTTTCAAACATACCTTTATCATCACTATTTGAAGAATATCCAGCTAAAATTTTATATACTTTATCACTATCTTCTATAATAGCTTTTGAAAAAACATCTTCCTTAAATGCTATTTGTCCTTTTTTATTATAATTCTCAGATTCATTAATACCTATCTTTCTTAAAGCATCAATATATTTTGCATCTCCAAAAAACATAGATTGAATATCTTCCACAAACGCTCTTAATTCATCATCATTTCTAAGTATACCTTCTTTGGCTTTTTTGTCCCATTTTTCTATTTCCTCAGTTGTCATGTCTTCTTTTTGAGCTTCTGTAAGAGGAGGATAATCTTTTGACTTTTTAGTTGTTACTAATCCATATACTTTATCCATCAATTTATTGTAATCCTCTACAAATGCTTTCATATTTTTAGTTGCTTCTTCGGTATCAGTCACAGAAACTAATTTAGATGTTCCTTTTGAATTCACATTGTAGGAAATATTATCTATTGCAAATGAATTTGATTCCTTATTTATATGTACTATTCTCCCATTTTCATCAGTTATATCAGCTTCTAAATTTTTCCCCTGTGTTGATGCAACTTTATTACCAGCAGAATCAGTTGTAAATGTAATGCTATTATCATTAGCTATTTGTTGAGCTAAATTATCATTCCCACTTACTTTTAAATTAAGTTCTGATGATGTCCCAGTTTGTTTTCTAGAAATCATTAATTCACCTGTCAATTCACTATATGAAGCTCTTATATCTTTATCTTCACAAAGAGCATTTATTTTACTAACAATAGTACTTGTAGTATCCTGCTCAGAAATAGGTATATTTACATCTCCAATAGTTAATGAACTTGCCCCACTAGCATTTGGAGGAAACTGTTTAACAATAGGAGTACTTGCATTTAATTTAATTGTCACCTTTGCTGGTTCTGCCATTTGTGATACAGCAAACTGATAATTTATTTTATTTGCACCAGCTGACCCACTTGCAACTATAACACTCTCATCAGAACTTTTTATACTTAGAGATGAATATGCATTTTTACTTATTATATTACTTTTAGAATCGAGCCCAAAATACTTATCATACATATCTTTTGATTCTTTGATAATATCTCTGTATATTTCTTGCTTCCATTTTACTATTTGTTGAGCTTGCTTAGCTTTGTCGACCTTTTCTTTGTCTTTGGTCATACTTGCTTCTATTATCCCTTCCATATCAAAATTTCCTGAAAGACCTGTAACTCTTATAGGACTTATATTTGACATACTCATTCCTCCTGTCTGTTATTTCTTGATTTATTATTAACCTCATACCACACATCTCTAATCTGCTGTATTATTGGTAATATTTCATCTATTATTTTTATATCATTTGTTATATTTGCTTTTGATAATTCATGTCTTATAAAATCATAAACATTATACATATCTTTTGCCCATTGGCCTACATTTTGATCTAATGTGACCATCAATTCAGCAAATATATTTTGTACTCTTATAAGCTCTTTATATGATTTTTGCATATCTTTATCTATTATTGCCTTTTTTGATATTTTTGTAGATTCTATAGCTCCGTCTAAAAGCACTAATAATAGCTCTTCTTGAGAAAGTTTATTTAATTCGTCTAAATTTAATTTCATTGCTTATCCTCTATTTCTTTCTTCTTTACTTTTTTTATCAGCTTCATGCCATGTATCTTTAATTTGCTCTATTACAGGAAGCACATTATCTATTATTTGAACATCTTTTCTTATATTCGCTCTTGATAACTCATATCTCACAAAATCATAAACTCTATACATATCTTTTGCCCATTGACCTGCATTTTGATTTAATGTTACCATCAATTCTGTAAATATATCTTGTACCCTTACAAGTTCTTTATGTGCTCTTTGCATATTCTTTTCCACAATAGATATCCTTGCTATCTTTGTATATTTTACTGCTCCATCTACGAGCATCAATAACAATTGTTCTTTTGATGCCATAAATACTGAATTTTGCTTATAATAATTATAAGGATTTTCTCCATACATAAATTGCGTCCTCCAAATATTTTTATTTTAAATTATTCAAAATCTCTATATTTTTCTTTGTAGCTTTTATATTTTCATCTTTTATCTTTTCATAAATTTCTTTTCTTAATATTCCCACATTATCTGGTGCTGATATAGCCAATTTAATATTTTTCCCATCAACACCTACTACCTTTACCTCAATATTATCTCCTACAAGTATTGCCTCTCCTTTTTTTCTAGAAATCACTAACATCCATCATCACCTCTTAATAATGGATGTCTTATGCTATACTTTTCATCTTCTAAAATTATTTGCATTCCATAATTATTTTTTACATTTATTACTATAGGAGCCTTCATGTTCACAGTTGATTCTTTTAAAGTTAGACCCAGAGTTATTATATTAAATATTAGAATATCATTGGGAGATTCTACTTCAAGCTTTTCTATTATATCTTGATTTAGAACTATCTCATATTCCTCAATAATCTCAAATGCTGATACAACAATAAATCCTATACAATTTTCTTCAATAGAATTAAATTCTTTTAAAGTATTATTATTTTTTATATCTAAAAGTTCGTATTCTTTTAAATTTTCGAACCCTAGTATTCCTTTTTTTAATGTAACTTTCATCATATCTGCGTTATTTTACTATATGTAATCTAATATAGATACATTAAATAACTTTCCTCCTGTTTGTAGTGAAGCTTGATAAGTCAATTCTGCGGCCTTTAATTGAACAAGCTTTTCTCCATAATCTATCTCTTCATTTTGTGATAGAATATCCTTTAATTGTATCAAACTATCATCATTTTTTTCCTTCATAGCCTCTACTGTATTTGCTTTTGTACCATATATAGACCTAACATTTACTGTATTTTCTATTAGTTTCTCCATATCACCTAAACAAGTTGTTGTTAGCTCTTTTATAGCATCTGCATCTGGATTTGCTAATTTTTTTGATATATTATTTAATTCTTTAAAGGGATCTGACTGTGTTGGGTCAAATCCAAGACTACTCAATTTAACATTATAATCTACACTTATTCCTTGAGCTATATCCATACTTAAGGAATCTTTTAATTTAGTAAGATCTAGACTAGAATTAAACTTTAAACTAACTGAACCATCAGCATTATCTACACACTCAACAGGTGGAATACCTGTATTTGAACCTGAAAATATGTACTTTCCTTCATGTGTTGCATTTAAAGCATTTGCAATTTCTTTCATTTTTTCATTGGTTGAATTGCTAAGAGTTTTTAGTTCATCCTCTGAATATGCTCCATCACCACTTGCCACCAAAGTTTTCTTTATATCTGATAACAATTTTCCAAGTTGATCTAATGAAGTATCAGTAGTTTCTAACCAATTTCCTGTATCATTACAGTTTTCAATATAAGTCTCCATAGTTTTTATTTCGCTCTTTGAATTCAATATTTTTATTGCTTTATATGGATTATCCGATAGTTTGTTTATTTCTTTTGTTGTATTAACTTGTCTATTAACCTTGTCTAGTCTTTGTAGATTATCTTGTAGTGAGTTTAGATAACTGCTAGACATCATACCTGTGCTAACTCTCATCATAACTTCCTCCTTCTTTTAAATTATTCCATTTATTACAACATCCAGTAGTTGCACAGCTGTAGACATAACTTTTGCACTTGCTTGATATGAACGTTGTACTTTTATAAGCTCTGTCATTTCTTCATCCAAAGATACACCTGAAACACTCATTCGTGAACTATCAATATTATTTATAATTTTACGTTGATTCAATTCATCTTGATTTACCTTTTTAGAATCTAAACCTACTACTTCTGCAAAAGCTTTATAGTGATCACTTATTGTACTTACTTTTCCACCAACTGCCCCAATATCTATCTTTTCATCTTTTAGCTTAGCAATCTTTGAAGCCTCATCAGCAGTAAGCTTTAATTCATTTGGATTACTCTTTATAGCTGGATTTACCTTTATGATATCTTCACCATCTACATTTGAAGTTATAAAAAAATCTGTTACTGTTATTCCAGCAGATGTATTATAAACATCATTTATCTGTTTAGCTAATCCATCAGACACATCTTTTAAATCACTTTTATATGTATCAATTTTGCCATGCATTTCAAACAATCCTTGTAAAGTTCCTGATACACCTGTTTTCCAAGTTCCATCTGGGTTTTTTAATTCGTTAAGTTCTAATTTCCCATCTGCAAGCATATTTTTAACATCACTATTTTCAAGGTCTAATTTAAAACTCAAATCATCCAATATTCTATCTCTTTCATCAAGTAAATCATTTGGGGTAGAGCCAGAACCAGATATAACATCAATAGATTTATTCAAATCTTCAAGACTCTTTAACATGTCATTTATCTGTTTTATCTCAGAGTCTATGTTATCATCTATATCACCTTTTAATTTGTCAAGCTTCTTATAGCTTTCGCTTATTAAGGTTGCTAAATTTGATGCATTTTCTACCACGAGACTTTTTTTACTATCACTATTTATATCCTTCGCTAATGATTCCCAACCTTTAAAAAAGTCATCTATACCTGCAGATATACCATAATCTGATGGTTCATTTATTATAGTCTCTATAGTATTATAATAGTCATACTTTGAAACTGTTTTACCATACTTATGAGCCTCTGCTCTAAATTGATAATCATAAAAACTATTTCTAGCCCTTGTTACATCTGTTACATGTACACCTGTGCCCAACTGACCTCGCCCAATTGCATTATTCAAGCTAGGCATATACATTGGGCTATTTGTAGCAAATTCTGTCCTCTGCCTAGAATAACCTTCTGTATCTAGATTACTTATATTATGAGAAATTGTCTGTATTGCCTTTTGATGAGCATTCATACCTGAATTAGCTGTATTTAAAATGGAAAATAATCCCGCCATATTTTTCCTCCCAATATCTATTTTCTAATATTTCCATAAGAATTATAAGTTGTAGTTTGTTTATCAACTGGTTTTATAAAATTAATCATTTTCTTAGTAAAAATAAGTTCCTTCTTTATTAAGGAATCATTTGACTCTTGTTGATTCTTAGCCAAAGCAATAATATGCTTTAACTCTGTATATATTTCTTTTAAATATTCATCATTACTATTTTCAACAACTTCACTCATTGGAACATCATCATTAAAAAGTTGTCTTCTCTTTATCTCTATAGATGCAAGTTCTCTACTGATATCTTCTAATTTAGGATTTAACCTATTTAGATTTTCTATATCTTTTACAACTATATAATCAAATTGTTCTTTTAATAACTCCATCATATTACTAAGTATCTTTTTTTCTTCATATATTATAACTTTTAAGTCTGTAATCATGGCTTTATCCTCGCATATCCTCTATCATTTTTTTAGCAATTTCTTCTGGTTTTATTTTGTAAGTTCCACTTTCCAATGCATTTTTTATTTCATCTATTTTTTTATTTCTAATAGTCTCATCATTCATATTTGATACGCTCGCCATTTCCTTTGCAAATTTAGATAGTTCTATCTTGTCTGTTTTATTAGTTTTTTGAACTTCTTGCACTTTTTTTACATCAGATGTATTCTTTAAATAATTATTTATTACAATATTTGAACTCACATTTTTAATATCCATAGTTTCACCTCCAAAATTACATCCTTATATTTTAGTTATCGCTCAGAAAATAAAAACATTTATATAATTCAAATATATTTTAAAATTTTTATAAAAATATCCCCTTAGCTAAACTCATACAGAATAACTTAAAGGGATACTATTTAAAATGTTAATTTATATCTGAATCTTCTATTTTAGACAATCTTATAGATAATTTCTCATTTGTAATAATACTTTCTCCATAAGCAAATAATCTATCATTTGCATATATATCTAATTTCTCATCTACATTCTTATTTAGTTTTATTATAGACCCTTCTTTTAAACCTAATATATTTTTTATTGTTTCTGTTGTTTTTCCTATAGAAACAGATACATTTACTTTTGCATTAAAAACATTTTGATTTTCTTCTATAACTCCAGTCTTTTCTTCTATTAGTTGTCCAAAATTCAATTCATATATATCCTCTTTTTTACTATTCATAAAGCTTTTCTCCTTGTGTAATCTTATCTATACATGTCTATCAATAATCCTTGTATCATATCAACAGTAGAAACAATATCTATATTTTCTTTTTCTTCACTAAGTAACTCACTGGTCATCTTTTCAAGTTTATTATCAACAATCTTTACATTCTTATAATACTGATGCTCCCAAAAACTACTATTTTTATCAAGTGAATACATGTTATCTACGACAGATTTTAGATATTCTTTTACAGCATTTTTATACCTACTAATATCTCCATAATTTTGAGTAAGTACAAGCCTTTCTCCAGCCCTTTTTACACTTTCTAGATTCTTTTTTATATCCTCTAATGAAGAAGATTGTTTTACAAAGTTTAGACTATCAGAAAATTTATTATTTTCCTTTGTTTTCTTTACCTCTATATTTCTACTTGGACCTATATTTAGCTTATCTATATTTATACCCATAATAAAGCCTACCCTCTATAATATTTCATAACTTTGGGAATATAATTTTGCGTTTCTTTTGGCATTTTATACAAGTCAGAAATTGATTCTACCCCTCTACTTTTCATCCTTCCAGGACCACCATTATATGCCATCAGTCCCATTTCTATACTACCTCCAAACATATCAATATATTCCTTAATGTGTCTAGTTCCAGCATCTATATTCTGCTCTATATTAAAAGGGTCTGTAACACCCAAATCTCTACAATTTTCTGGGATAAGTTGCATAAGACCCTTAGCACCAGCAGAGGAAACAGTATTTGGATTAAAATCCGATTCAACTTTAATTATTGCTTTTATAAGGTTTGCATCCACATTATATTTTTTTGATGCTTGTTCTACAGCATTTTCAATTCTTGACTTTGTACTTTTATCTTTTGTATCAACTTCTACAGACTTACTAATTGTATTATTTGCTGCATTATCAAGTTCATTAAATAACTTTTCAGAATTAGATAATGAATCATAACTATTAAAAGATGTTTGTTGATTATTTTGTGATAATGCTTTTAACAGTGTCATCATAATCATATCAAATCCAGATGAATTATTATATCCACAATTACATTGACTTGTAGTATTACTACTAGACAGTTGTGTTAATGCCAGTATATTAATTAGCGAACTTATATCGTTCAATATAAAACTCCCCTTTCTAAATTTTATAGACTTAAAAGTTAAACATATAAAACCCAAACTACTCGAGTTCATATAATCCTCTCTCCAATAGTTTTATATAAAATTTATTAAAACCTTAGATTTATTTAGTCATATTATTATTATCGGATAAACAAAAGAAATATTTATATTTTACATAATATCTTATTATATTTTCTGTAAACAATATACCTATTAACTTATAACCATTCTTTTTCTAATTGTGTATTAGAACCTGTTATTAATATTTTCATTAATCATGTTTACCTCCAATAAATATTCAATTCTGCTTAATAATTAATTATAACATAGCTTATATTTTGACTTGAGTAGAATGTATTATTTTTATATAAATAAAAAAGAGATGTAATATTGAATGATTATAATCATATTATTACATCTCTTTAAGTTTAAATATCCAAAATATAAATTGTAATTACCAATTAGATATCAAGACCTTATCTAAAATACTTAACTCCAGATTCAAATATCTTTTGGTCTTTTTCACCTATGATATTCTTATATACTGCCTCACCAATTCTCTCAGAATGTCCCATCTTACCAAACACTCTACCATCAACACTAGTTATACCTTCAACAGCATAGAATGAACCATTTGGATTAAATTCAATATCATAAGTAGCTTCGTTATTAAAATCAACATACTGAGTTGCCACTTGTCCATTAGCAATTAATTCTCTCATAACCTCTTCACTAGCAACAAACTTACCTTCTCCATGAGAAACTGCTATATTATGAATATCACCAACATTAGTTTGAGCTAACCAAGGAGATTTATTAGAAGAAATTCTAGTTCTAGCAATCTTAGCCTGATGACGACCAATATTATTGTAAGTAAGTGTTGGTGCATTTTCACTTTGAACTCTTATTTCTCCATAAGGAACTAATCCTAATTTGATTAATACTTGGAATCCATTACAGATACCTAGCATTAGACCATCTTTTTTAGTTAAAAACTCATTTATAGCTTCTTGTACTCTAGGATTTCTAAATACAGTAGCTATAAATTTACCAGAACCATCTGGCTCATCACCTGCACTAAATCCACCTGGTAACATTATTATTTGAGAAGATTTTATCTCATTCACTATTGTATCTATAGAATCTTCTATATCTTTATAAGTTAAATTCTTAAATACTCTTATATTTGCATTAGCTCCTGCTCTTTCAAATGCTCTTGCAGAGTCATATTCACAGTTTGTTCCAGGGAATGCTGGTATAAATACTCTTGGAGTAGCTATACTTAATGATGATTTCTTAGCTTCTCCTTGTGATATATAACTTATAGTCTCTATTTTTGATTTTACTTCTTCTGCTTTAGTTGGGAATATAGGCTCTAAAGTACTACAATGTGCTTTATATAATTCATCTAATGAAAGTTCTTCACCTTTGATGAATAAACTAGCTTCTTTAACTGTACTTCCAAGCACTATGTAATTATATCCATCTAACACATTTAAATCATCATTCGCTAATTCAAGTACTATATTTCCATAACTAGCCTCAAATAATTTATCATCTGTAAGTGCCTTTTCAGCTTCTTCACTAAACTTAAATCCTACTTTATTACCAAAAGACATTTTACTTATTGCTTCACCTACACCTGCAAATCCTAATGCATATGTTGATAAAACTTTATTTCCATGTATAAGTTCTCTTACTTTATCCAAGTTTTTCTTTAATTCTTCAAAATCTATAACATCATTTTCTGATTTATTTACACATAACATTACTACTTTTGAGTCTGCTTTTTTAAATTCTGGAGATACTACTTTTCTAGCATCTACTGTATCAACAGCAAATGAAACCAATGTTGGCGGAACTTCAATATCTTTAAATGTACCAGACATACTATCTTTTCCACCTATAGCAGGTATCTCAAATTTACTTTGTGCATAGAATGCTCCTAAAAGTGCTGAGAATGGTTTACCCCATTTTTCTGGATTGTTACCAAGTTTCTCAAAATACTCTTGGAATGTAAGTCTTGTCGTACTGTAATTTCCTCCAATAGCAACCAATTTACACACAGATTCTACTACTGCATATAAAGCTCCATGGAATGGACTCCATTTTCCTACCTTTGGATTGTATCCATAAGTCATTATTGTAGAAGTATTAGTTTCTCCACCAAGTACTGGTATCTTAGCAACCATACCTTGAGTTGGAGTAGCTTGATACTTTCCACCAAATGGCATAAGTACTGTATTACCACCAATTGTATTATCAAACATCTCGACTAATCCTTTTTGAGAACAAACATTAAGGTCAGATAATACTTTTGTAAATTTATCTTTCATACTTGCACACTTAACATCTTTCACTATTTCATTAGAGCTAAAGAATGTGCTTTCTTCATCTACTTTAGTAACATGGACATCAGTAGTTTGTTTTACTCCATTTGTATCCAAAAACTCTCTATTTATATCTACAATTGCTTTTCCATTCCAGAACATTCTTAAATATCCTGTATCAGTTACTGTAGCTACATGTGTAGCTTCTAAGTTTTCTTCTACTGCTAATTGTATAAATTTATCTTTATTTTCTTTTTTTATAGCCACAGCCATACGCTCTTGTGATTCTGAAATTGAAAGTTCAGTTCCATCAAGCCCATCGTATTTTTTAGGCACTAAATCTAAGTTTATGTCCAAACTATCAGCAATTTCACCTATAGCAACGCAAACTCCACCTGCTCCAAAGTCATTACATCTTTTTATCATTTGAGCAACTTCTTTATTTCTAAAGAATCTTTGTATTTTTCTTTCGTTAGGAGCATCTCCTTTTTGAACTTCTGCACTACAAGTTAAGATTGATTCTTCACTATGTTCTTTAGATGAACCAGTTGCTCCTCCACAACCATCTCTTCCTGTTTTTCCTCCAAGAAGAACTATCACATCTCCTGCTTCTGGTCTTTCTCTTACTACATTTTCTTTTGGTGCTGCTGCTATAACTGCACCTATTTCCATTCTCTTTGCAACGAAATTTTCATCGTATACTTCTGCAACTTGTCCCGTTGTAAGACCTATCTGGTTACCATATGAACTATAACCATGAGCAGCTTCTGTAGTAATTTTTCTCTGCATAAGTTTTCCAGGTAAAGTATCCTCTAAAGTTGTTCTTGGGTCAGCACTTCCTGTAACACGCATTGCTTGGTAAACATAACTTCTTCCTGATAATGGGTCTCTTATAGCTCCACCTAGGCAAGTAGCTGCTCCTCCAAATGGCTCTATTTCAGTTGGATGGTTATGAGTTTCATTTTTAAACATTACTAAATATTTTTCCATCTTACCATCAACTTCAACATCTACATTTATACTACATGCATTTATCTCTTCACTTTCATCTAAATCATTTAATTTTCCATTTTTCTTTAATTCTTTTACTGCAACTGTAGCTATATCCATCAAACATATATCTTTATGTCTGTTCACATACACATTGTCTCTTGAGTTAAGATACATTTGATACGCTTCTTTTACTATATCATTAAACTTACCATCTTCTATTTTTACATTTTCTATTTCAGTCATAAAAGTAGTGTGTCTACAATGATCAGACCAGTAAGTATCTAGAACTTTTATTTCTGTTATAGTTGGATTTCTTTTTTCTGTATCTTTAAAATATTTTTGAACGTGTTGTAAGTCTCCTAAAGTCATTGCTAATCCTTTTTCACTTACAAATATTTTTAATCCATCTTCATCTAAATCTATAAATCCATCTAATACTTCAACTGTTGTTGGTATTTCAGTTTCCATTTTTAATGTTTCTGGTTTTTCTAAAGATGCTTCTCTACTATCTACTGGATTTATACAGTAATCTTTTATTTTAGAAAACTCTTCATCAGTTACTTGACCTGATAATATATAAACCTTTGCTGTATTAATAGCAGGTCTTACACCTTGATTTACGATTTGGATACATTGAGCTGCCCAATCACCTCTTTGGTCATATTGACCAGGAAGAAATTCTATCGCAAATACTCTTTCACCATTTAACTCTGGTATTTCTTCATAATATACTACATCTAGATTTGGTTCAGAAAATATTGTTTTTGCTGCATTTTCATAAACTTCTTCTGATATTCCCTCTACATCATATCTATTTAATATTCTTAAATTTTCTATATTGCTTATGTGTAAACTTTCCAACAAGTCTTTTTTTAAAGCTTTAGCCTCAAGGTCAAAACCTTCTCTTTTTTCAACTAATACTCTTCTAACCATTGAGTCTTTATTTTCAGTATTCAACATACCTTATCCTCCATTTTAGAAAAATTATCTTCCTATGTCTGTTCTATAGTGCATTCCTTCAAAGTTTATTTTCTTTATATTCTCATAAACTTTTTCTGCTGCGTCCTTAACTGTAGTTGATTTTGCAGTTATACCAATTACTCTTCCTCCATTAGTAACTAAATTACCATCAAGCATCTTAGTACCACTGTGGAATACTACTATATCATCATCCAGGTTTTCAAGACCAGTTATAATTTTTCCTTTTTCATAACTGTCTGGATACCCTCCTGATGTAAGCATAACACATACTGCTTCATCATCACTATAATTTATTTCTATATCTTTTAATTTATTATCCAATATAGCTTCCATTATCTCATGTAAATCTGTTTCTAATCTAAATAAAACAGATTGTGTCTCAGGGTCTCCAAATCTTACATTGTATTCAAGTACTTTCTCTCCATCTTCAGTTATCATAAGACCAACAAATAAAATACCTTTAAAGTTAAGACCATCTTTTTTGAATCCTTCTAAAGTTTTTTCTAATACTGTCTCTTTTACTTTATTTGCTAATTCTTCTGTATATATTTCACTAGGAGAAAAAGTTCCCATCCCACCAGTATTTGGTCCTTGTTCATAATTATTTACTTTCTTATGGTCTTTTGCGCTTGCCATAGGAACTATTGTGTCATTGTCTACAAATGCCAAGATTGAAGTTTCTATTCCTTTTAAGAACTCTTCAAGTACTATTTTATCTCCAGCAGCTCCAAACTTCTTATCTGACATCATTTCTTTTAAAGTTGCTATAGCATCTTCTCTATTTTCAGGTATTACAACACCTTTTCCAGCAGCTAATCCGTCCGCTTTTATTACTACTGGATATCCAAAGCTATCTATTTCTGATATAGCTTCTTCTAAGTTTGTATATTCTTTATATTTTGCAGTAGGTATGTTATGTTTTATCATAAAATCTTTTGAAAAAGCTTTACTTCCTTCAAGTTGAGCACATTTTTTATTAGGCCCAAAAACTCTTAGACCTTCCTTTTCAAACTCATCTACTATACCCATAACTAGTGGTACTTCTGGTCCTACTATTGTAAGACCTATTTCATTTTCTTTTGCAAATTTTAAAAGTTCTTCTATATTAGTATCACTTATATTTACACATTCTGCTACATTTGCAATTCCTGCATTACCTGGCGCGCAATAAACTTTTTCTACATTCTTTTCTTTGCTTAGTTTCCAGCATATAGCATGCTCTCTTCCGCCACCGCCTACAACCAATATCTTCATAATATCCTCCTTAGTGTTTGAAGTGTCTTATTCCTGTAAATACCATAACCATATCATACTTATCACAAGCTTCTATTGAATCTTTATCCTTTATAGAACCACCTGGTTGAACTACTGCTGATATTCCATATTCATGAGCTAATGTTACACAATCATCAAATGGGAAAAATGCATCTGATGCTAAAACAGCTCCTGTAAAGTCTTTATCTTTGTTATTTTCAAGAGCATTTTTTAATGCCCAAATTCTTGATGTTTGTCCACAACCTAAAGCTAAAGTTTGACCGTTTTTTACTATTGCAATTGCATTTGATTTCATATTTTTTACTACTCTCATACCAAATTCCATATCCTTAAGTTGTTCATCTGTTGGCTTTGCTTTTGTTACATTTTCACTTTTTTCTGCTAAAGTACTATTTCTATCTTGTATTAATAATTTTCCATCTAAATATTTCATTTCGTATGGTTGTAAACTATCTTCTATCTTAGCTAATTTTAATATTCTTAAATTTTTCTTTTGTTTAAGTACTTCTAAAGCTTCTGGCTCAAAATCATATGCTACTACTATCTCTAAGAATATTTCATTTAATTTCTCTGCTGTAGCTTTGTCTACAGTAGAAGTTATTCCTACTATTCCACCAAATATTGAAACTTTATCTGCTTCATAACATTTTGTATATGCTTCAAAAGCATCTTTACCTAATCCCACTCCACATGAATTAGCATGTTTTATAGCTACTGAAACTACTTCTTCACTATCTTTAAATTCTCTCATTACTTCTAAACATCCATGTAAATCGTTTAAGTTGTTAAAAGAAAGTTCTTTACCGCCTAATTGCTCATAGTTTAAGATTGGATTTTTTGCATTTGATTGTGAATATAAGAAACCATTTTGATGTGGATTTTCTCCATATCTTAAAGTTTGTTCTTTTTGGAAAGTTAAATTTAATATGTCAGGATATGTATCTCCAACTTCTCCAGCAAAATAACTAGATATTAACGCATCATATCTTCCTGTAGTTGAGAAAGCTTTATATGATAATTTTTTTCTATCTTCTAATGTCATTGTGTCTGTTTTTAATTTTTCTATTATAGAATCATAATCTTTTATATCTACTACTACTATTACATCTTTATAGTTTTTAGCAGCAGAACGTATCATAGATGGTCCACCAATATCTATGTTTTCTATCATTTCATCATGACTTTTTCCAGCCTTTAAAGTTCCTTCAAAATCATATAAATTTACAGCTACTAAATCTATTGAATGTATTTTGTGTTCATTTACAGTTTCCACATGAGAATCTTTGTCTCTTTTGTAAAGTATCCCACCATGTATATATGGATTTAATGTTTTTACTCTTCCATCTAATATTTCTGGGAAGTTTGTAACATCTTCAACTTGCATTACATTAACGCCATTTTCCTTTAATGTTTTAAAAGTATTTCCTGTAGATATAATTTCATAATCTAGCTTGTTTAACTCTTTAGCAAATTCTACTACACCTGTCTTGTCAGTTACACTTATTAAAGCTCTCTTACTCATTTATAAACACTCTCCTACCTTGAAGTTTTAATTTATTTTCACAAAAAAGACTTAAACTTTCTATTAAAATCCTATGTTCAACTTCTAACACTCTTTTTGCAAGTGTCTTTGCATCATCATCTTGATTCACCTTAACTACATCTTGCATTATAATTGGTCCAGTATCAGCACCTTCATCAACAAAATGAACTGTAGCACCAGTTACTTTAGCACCATAATCTATAACACCTTGATGAACTCTTTCTCCATAGAATCCAGCTCCACAGAATGAAGGAATTAATGATGGATGTATGTTTATCATTTTGTTTCTAAACTCATTAACCAGCTTTGGGCTGATTATTTTTAAATAACCAGCCAAAACTACTAAATCTATTTTATTTTCTTTAAGAATTTCTATTATCTTGTCTTCATTAGTTTCACAAATTGCCTTTATGTTATGATTTTTAGCTCTCTCTAAACCATAAGCATCTTGCTTACTTGAGATAACTACTTTAACCTGACCTTTTATTTTTCTAGACTCAGTTCCATCTATAACTGCTTGTAAATTTGTTCCTCCACCAGATATTAAAACTCCTATATTTAACATAATTCTACACCTTCATGACTATCTACTACTTCACCAATTATATATGCTTTATCTTCTAATAACTCACTGTATTTTTTATCTACATAAGCAGCATTGTCATTTTCTCTATTGTTTATAAAGTCTACAACATTGTTAGCATCTTCTTTATTTACTATTAAAACTAGTCCAATACCCATGTTGAAACTTTTATGAAGTTCTCTCTCATCAACAGCATTAAAACCTTCTATCATTTTAAATATAGGAGGCTTCTCCCAAGATTTTTTATTAATATCTAATCCTAATCCTTTAGGTATAACTCTTGTTATATTTTCTATAAGCCCTCCACCAGTTATGTGAGCTATAGCTTTTATATCATGTTTAGCTAATACATCTAAAGCTAATTTAACATATATTTTAGTTGGTGTTAAAAGCGCTTCCCCAACTGTCAT
Source organism: Clostridioides sp. GD02367 (assembly GCF_045900275.1). Lineage (NCBI taxonomy): Bacteria > Bacillati > Bacillota > Clostridia > Peptostreptococcales > Peptostreptococcaceae > Clostridioides > Clostridioides sp. GD02367. The sequence continues at coordinate 93,608 of NZ_JBJODK010000007.1, forward strand.
TCCTAGTTCTTCAACATATTGTTCCATTTTATAGTTGTAAGTTTCTAAAAATATCTTTCTTATAAAAGAAAAACCATTACTGTGTACTCCACTTGAAGATATACCAACTAATACATCTCCTGATTTAACACTATTTCCAGAAACAATCTTTTCTTTGTCTGCTATACCTACAGAGAACCCTGCTAAATCATAATCATCATCTCCATACATACCAGGCATCTCAGCAGTTTCTCCACCAATTAGTGCGCAACCAGACATTTTACAACCATCTGCAATTCCACCAACTATTTTTTCTATATGCTCAGGAATTAATTTCCCAAGAGCTATATAATCAAGGAAAAATAATGGCTTTGCTCCTTGACAAATCAAATCATTTACACACATTGCAACTAAATCTATTCCAACAGTATCATGCTTGTCCATCATTTGAGCTATTTTTAACTTAGTCCCAACACCATCTGTAGATGCAAGCAAAACTGGTTCTTTCATTCCTACAAAATCTTTTAAACTGTATAATCCACTAAAGTTACCTAAATCTCCAACTACATTTCCATCATAAGTTCCTTTTATTTTACCTTTTATAAGGTCTACTGCTCTATTTCCTTCATCTATATCTACACCTGATTCTTTATATGTTAGCATGAAAATAATTCCTCCTTATCAATTTTCTTAACTGGGTATTCTCCATCAAAACAAGCTTTGCAGAAAGTAGACTTATGTTCTGCTGCATCTAACATTCCTTCTATATCTAGGAATTTTAGACTATCACATCCAATATATTCTCTCATTTCTTCTACATTGTTACTTGATGCAATTAATTTAGAACGATTTGGAGTATCTATTCCATAGTAACAAGAGTAAGCTACTGGAGGAGATGTTATTCTAAGATGAATTTCTTTTGCTCCTGCTTCTCTTAAAGATTTTACTAACTGTTTAGATGTAGTTCCTCTTACAATTGAGTCATCTACTAAAATTATAGATTTTCCTTTTATTATTGTTGAAAGAGGGTTTAATTTTATTTTTACTGCTATTTCTCTTTCTTCTTGTGTAGGTTTTATAAACGTTCTTCCTACATATCTATTTTTAACTAAGCCTTCACTTATTTTTAATCCACTAGCATTTGCATAACCAATAGCTCCTGGCCAACCTGAATCTGGAACTGGAACTACCATATCTGCATTTACATTTTCATTTTGAGCTAATCTTTCACCACATTTAATTCTAAATTCATATGCATTTACATTGTCTATAGTTGCATCGTTTCTTGCAAAGTATATGTGTTCAAATATACAACTCTTCTTAACTGGCTTATAATTTTCTGAATAAAAATATGATTTTAATTCTCCATCTTTAACTATTATTATTTCTCCTGGCTCTACATCTCTTATAACTTCTCCGCCAAGTATATCTATTGCACAATTTTCTGATGCAAATATATATTCATCACCCTTTTTACCAAGTACAAGAGGTCTGAATCCATGTGGGTCTCTAACTGCAACCAATTCTTCCTGACTCATTATTACAAGAGCATATGCACCTTTGATATAATCCATAGTCATTTTTAAACTTTCTACTATATCACCTTTGTAATATCTTGCAAGTATATATAAAATCACTTCTGTATCTGAATTAGTTTGGAACATATATCCATCTTCTTCTAACATGTCTTTTAAATAATTTGCATTAACTAAATTTCCATTATGAGCTATGGCTAATTGTCTTTTTCTACAGCTTCCAACTAAAGGTTGGCAATTAGAAACATGACTCCCTCCAGCTGTTGAATATCTAACATGTCCAATACCTATATTTCCTTTTAACTTAGATAGTTCACTTTCTTTAAAAACATCTCCAACTAATCCCATATCTTTTTTGTACTTAATTTCTCCATCATCTAAAAGAGCTAAACCACAGCTTTCTTGCCCTCTGTGTTGCATAGAATATAAAGAATAATATAGTTCTTTAGTTACATCTTTATTAGAGTAAATCCCTAAAACTCCACACATACATTTGCCTCCTATTTATTATTCATTCTTGAAAGTACTTCCGTATAACCTTCTACAAGGTCTCCAAGGTCTTTTCTAAATCTGTCCTTATCTAGCTTTTCATTTGTATTTACATCCCAAAGTCTACAAGTGTCTGGTGATACTTCGTCTGCCAATATTATGTTTCCTTCTGAATCTTTACCAAATTCTATTTTAAAGTCAACTAACTTTAGGTTTAATTTTAAGAAAAATGCTTTTAGTAGTTCATTTATTTTTAAAGTTTCTTCTCTTAAGAATTTTAATTCTTCTCTAGTTGCTAATTTCATTGCTACTGCATAATCGTCATTTAACATTGGGTCACCATAAGCATCATTTTTATAGCTTATTTCAAAGATTGGCTCATCGAAAACTTCACCTTCTTCAAGACCAACTCTTTTGCAAATAGAACCAGCAGCGATATTTCTCACTATTACTTCTAATGGTAAAATCTCTACTTTTTTAACTAGCATCTCTCTATCTGATAAACTTTTTATAAAGTGTGTATTTATATTATTTTCTTTTAACATTTCAAAGATTATTGTTGATATCTTATTGTTTAATATCCCTTTTGAAGATATTTCTGCTTTTTTCTCTCCATTAAATGCTGTTGCATCATCTTTATAGTAAACAACATATTCATTTTCATTATCTGTAGAGTATACTTGTTTTGCTTTTCCTTCATATAATAACATCTGCTACCCCCTTAAATTCTTGTCGTCTTCTAGCACCTTTTGTGCCATCTCTTCTCTATATGATTTCAAATCCTCTTTTAATTTTGGGTATTTTAAAGTCATTATTTGTAATGCCAATAAAGCTGCATTTAGACCTAAATCTATTGTAACTGTTGCAACTGGTATTCCTTTTGGCATTTGAACTATTGATAAAAGTGAGTCTAGTCCATCCATAGTTGATGATTTAATAGGTAATCCTATTACAGGAATTAATGTTTGTGATGCTATTACTCCTGGTAAATGTGCTGCTTTTCCTGCTGCTGCTATTATTACATCAGTATCATCTTCTATTTCTTTTAGGAATATTGAAAGTTGTTCTGGTGTTCTATGAGCAGATAATGCTCTTGCTACAACTTCTATTCCATATTTTTCAAGCAGTTTTATCCCTTCTTCTAATTTTGGATAATCTGATTTTGAACCCATAACTACTGCTACTTTCATTAGACTTCCCCTCTCCGTTTATAAGTTATTTTACACTCTAAATCATTCGTATAATTATACGAATTATATATATTAAATTTTATATTAATATACATATATTATCAACTCTTTTTTGAAATTTTTTAAAAAAAATATTACTTGTGTTTTTTTCGTTCGCCATGTATCGAACTTTATTTATGTTTTTTTGTTAAAATAAAAATTAGGTTCTCTTAAATAAGTTTCAAATATATATAAACATAAATTTTTATATTAAATTTTAAGAATATATTTTAATAGGATAAATAAAATAGATAAATTAACAGCAAGATTAATCTTTGAACAAAAATTCATATCTACTCTTGAAAAAGTACATACAAATAATTTTTGTCTAAATGAATACTTATATAATTTATCTTAAATATATTTAATGATAACTCTACTATGAGATTTTATTAGTATGTAATTTTACTAGAATTTAATATAAAGAAAATATAAAACATTGTAAAAAAGTGTTATGGTTATTTTGTTGAAAATTAAGACATACTATTAAAGCGTAAATTACAATATAGGAGATGATTAAATGAGAATACTTTCAGAAACTGAAAAAATATCTTTAGCAGCCGTTATAAAAATGGAATCTGATGGATTACTTATGCAAAGAGCAATCAATATGTTAATATCCGATGAAGACCTAAAAAGACAATCAGAATCTAGTATATTAGCAACAGAAGGAAGAATTAAAGCTATACAACAATTTATAGTTGAAAATGAAATACTAATTTCTGAGGAGGTATAGACAATATGAGAAATATGATAGAAAATCTAATTAAAAACAATACTTATATAGACGATAAAGTAATAATATTAAGCATGCTTTCATCTGCTAAAGCAGCTGCTAATATGTATCTTAATTCTGCATTAACAAGCAGTACACCTGAATTGAGAGCTATATATTCAGCTTCACTAACTCAAATGGTTGAAGGCCATACAGCACTTACAGAGTTAAGTATTAATAAAGGATGGGTTAAACCATATGATAAACCTATTCAACAGTTAACATGTAGCTATAAGGAATCCCAAAATGTTATTGATTAAGCCAAACAAAACATATTTCTAATTATTTTATTTTAATTAGATAATTAAAAGGGGATATTTAAATTTTTATTTTAAGATATCCCCTTTTTCTAAATAATCTATTTTTTAATAAAAAATAGATTACCCACAATTTAAATATATAATTTTACATAGCTACTCTTAACTATTTTATGCAATTCTATCACTAACATTTTATTTACTACATATTTTTATAAGCAAAAACAATAGAGACTTATATTCTGAGATTATAAAATCAGGCTTATAAAACAATTCTTCTACTCCATGACTTCTATGATTCATCCAAATACTCTTCCAGCCAGCTTTTTTAGAACCTACTACATCATTTTTATAAGAATCACCTACATAATATGTATTTTCTCTATCTAAATTCATAACATTCTCAGCCATTCTAAAGATATTGATATCTGGCTTAGAAAAACCAACTTCACTAGAAATAAAAATATGATTTTTGTCGACCCAGTTTTCAACATTCAACTGCTTTAACTTCATTCTTTGATGTGCTGATGGTCCATTCGTTATGATTCCTATATTAATATTTCTCTCTTTAGAAAAATTCAAAACTTGCTCAATTTCTGGTATTAAAGTAATTCGTGATTGCTGATATATATACTCATCTTGAAAATTTTGGGCATCCTTTTCTTTAATAGGATTTCCTAATTCTTCAAAAGCCTTCATTATTCTATATACATGCATTTTCTCAATTGGCATCTCTCCACTCTCAGTCAAATGGAACACTTCATCACTATACTTTCTACTGCTTATATATAAATCTTCAACAGAAATACCTTTTACTGAAGAAAATATCTTATCATATGCAATATAAAAAGGTTTCAATTGATTGTATAAAGTATCATCTACATCAAAAATTAAATTAATCAAAATACTAGTCCTCCCAAATTTAGTAGTGGTAAGTATAATTATATCTATAAATACCTAGTATAACAATACTTGCCACTATAAGTCCTATTATTTATTCAAAATTCTTGTAGTAACACCTTTTAAATTATAACATTCTGCATACTCACGTAAAGGGCGCTTAATGTGGTCTACAACAAATCTTTGACCATCAATATTATTTTTACTTAAATTACTATAAAGTACTTCTATCTCTCTTTTAACACTATCATTGTTGAATGTATAGTGACCTGCAATATCTAATATCTCATTAGATAAAACTTCATCTTTAAATATTTCTTCAATAGTTAAATCTTTCTGTTCTCCCATTACCCACTTTCTCCAACGTCCACATTCAATAGCATCTACAAGAAGAACATCTCTAATATTTGAAGTTTTTTCAATTAATCCTTCTTCCTTTAGTTTTCTTTCAACTTCTGCTAACTTTAAGTATGCTCTCGTCTCTTCAGTTCCATATTGAGGAGCAACATTTGTTGCAATAATTTGAGATGGTATATGTTCTAATAAAGTCACATCATCCAAATAATCTCCATTATGTTCTTTTAATCCTACTCCATACTTTTTAGCCATTTGAGCTAAATCATAAGCATTCTTAAAATTAAAAGTACCTACTTGTTCTGTTTTTCTAGTTAGAGTCCCTGTCTGACCAACTATAAATGTTGGCATTGGTAAATCTCTCTTTTCAAGTTCAACTTTTAATTTAGTTATAAATGTCTCATATGTATCAGTTGAAGTTAATCCTCCATTTGTTTCCTCTGTCCCAACTTCATATCCTATTTCTGGCATATTGAGTCTTTTTCTTTCATTCTCACAATATTCAATCAATTCTACAGTTCTTTCTAGTACTATATCTAATGGAATTACCTTTCCCATTTCAAATGGGTCTTTTGTAGGGTCAATCATTAGTAAATCAAAACCTGCCTCAATATCAGCTAAATAAGATTTTTTTCCTAATTCCATAGCTTTATCAACATGCAAATGGTCGTTTCTTTCTTTATCTCTTTGCCATGGTCCTCCATGGTCTCTGCATAAGTAATATAGACCATCAAATCCAACTTTATCAGCTATTTGCTTAATATCCTTTGTAAAAGTTTTTTGATTCCAACCATTTACATAACCACCACCTAGTTCATCTGCATCTACTTGATTTCTACTGGCAATAAACATTAAAGGAAAATCATTATCTTTTGCTAGTTCAAAACTCGCTTGTAACAAGTTTGGTGACATAGGCCCAATCCCTAAAAGTGTTGCACTTTCCCCCTCTTCTTGTAAGTCTAGTAGTCGTTGTACGACAGTTTTTATTGGTAACTTTTTCATGACTATATCTCCTTTTATTCTATTTTTTAGATGTATTTAATAGTAATACTATTAAATACATCTTCTTGTTATATGTAAAATAAATTAAACTCTATTGAAAAGTATCTTTTATCTTTTTGATTAATGCATCAGATTTTTTAATTATGTCAGACACACTCATTCTTACAACTTTTTTTCCTTTAAATCTATCCATATTTCTAATTTCAACATCATTAGTTAGTATTACACAAGCTGCTTCCTTAATTTCTTTAGGTGATAATTCATTATCTATTCCAGAACTCCCTTGAGTCTCAACCTTTATTTCTATATCAAATTTCTTTGCTGACAATTCAAGAGATTCAGCTGACATATAAGTGTGTGCTACACCACTAGGGCAAGATGTTACTGCTACAATTTTCATATTCTTATCTCCTTTAAAGTTATAATTTTGTATGATTATTTTTTATAATAAATTTTATATAAATTAATAGTATTTATATACCTCTATAATTCTTCAAATACTAGTTCAATAGAATCCTCTATATCTTCTTCGACTTCTTCATCTTCTTTTACATCTTTCTTCACTAATTTCATCAATATCGCAACAGCAACTGCTCCAGTTAATACAGAAGCTATATATCCCAACCTGTTATCGACAACTGGGAGTACTATCAAACCACCCCAAGGTGCATGATTTAAACACCCTAATAAGAAAGCCATAATGTTTCCAATAATAGACCCAGCCATAATACAAGGAATTACTCTAACAGGGTCTGCTGTTGCAAATGGAATAGCTCCTTCTGTAATTCCAACACAACCCATTAATAGAGAAGCTTTTCCTGAGTCTCTTTCTTCCTTACTAAATTTTTTTGGGAACAATAATGTTGCTAATCCTAACCCTATTGGAGGTATACAGATTGCCACACCAACTCCCCCCATTAAATATGGAAGTGTGTCAACTTGAGTTTGGGCAAAGGTTGCAGCAACTTTGTTTATAGGACCACCCATATCTGAAGCTATCATTCCTCCTAAGATTCCACCTAAAGGAATTTTAGAAACACCAGACATTCCATTTAACCAATTAGTCATCCATGTCATAAAAGAAGCTATAGGCTCTCCAATTAAAAATACAATTATACCTCCTGTAATCAATGTACCAAGCAAAGGATAAATAAATATTGAACCTAAAGTTCTCATTGTTGGAGCTAATTTAATTTTCTTTAATTGTAAAACAACAAATCCCGCTATAAATCCTGCTATGATACCACCTATAAAACCAGCATTTACTTCTTTTGCTAAATATGCACCTATCATTCCTGGAGCCAATCCTGGCTTATCTGCCATACTAAATGCTATATATCCACCTAATATAGGAATAAATAAAGCTAGACCAGCAGCTCCAATTTGATTCAGTTTAGCTAACCATCCAGTTTCTGGGACAGCGGCTTGTCCACTTAAAGTAACTGATAATGCAAATAGTATTCCCCCAGCAACTACAAATGGAATCATATACGATGTTGCTGTCATAAGATGTTTCTGTAAAAACTTTAAAATCCTCATTTTAATCTTCCTCCCCTATTTTTTCTTTTATAAGATTATAGACTGTTTGTTCATCTGAATTTCTAATTTTATTTCTAAAGCTCTCATGCATCAATAAACGTGCGAGTCTTGACAAAATCTTTAAATGTAGATTATTTTCATTGTCTTTTGTTACAGATATCAGAAATATTAAATCCACTTTTTCGCCTTCTTCTGTCCATACGATAGGGGTATCAAGCTTTCCTATAGTAATACAAGAACTTTTAACTCCTATACTTTGGCTATGAGGAAGACCTATTCCATGTCCAATATAAGTCGATAATGTTTCCTCTCTCTTTAAAACATCTTCTAAAAATTGATTTTTATCTTTTAGATAACCCTCTTTTGATACTGCATCTACTAATGATACAATGGCTTCTTCTTTTGAATTAGCATGTATTTTAAATGAACATTTTACATTGACTAATTTACTCATACAGTGACCTCCTTTTCGTATCTATGAATTAAACTTTCTGCTTCTTCTTTTGTCTTCGCTCCCTCTAACATAGTAATAAAATTAGTCTTATAAACCATTTTAGTTAAATTAATTATTGCAGGAATTTGCTCCTTTTTATCTCTACTTGCTAGACAAAATATAATTTTGACTTTTTTATCTCCAAAATTAATTGCTTCTTTACATATCAATAAACTTATGGAACTTACTTTAACTAATGAATTATCATTCCCATGTAACAGAGCAAACTCATTATCTTTTATAGCATAAAAGCCCACATTTTTTAAAATATCTATAATATTGTCAGCATACTTTTCTGATACGAAATCACAATCAGCAAGTATATTTGAACTAATCTCTACAGCATCTTCCCATTTTAACTTTTCATCAATTATACTTATAGTATCGATTCCTATTAAATCCCCTAAGTTAAGTTGTCTAGATAATATTCTCTCATCACTGTATCCAAGCTCTTGCCATATAATACTCAATACTCTTTTTTGTGCATCTTCTTCTAAAAAATCCAACCTTTTTTTTATTGACATATAATTAGTTAATACATTCTTCCTTTTTATTCCTTTTTCTTCAAGCTTTAAATAATCCTCTTCTTGTAAAAATGGATTTAGCTCAATAATTGTTTTAGGTAAATCTACTATTATCTTTGATGTTGTTACAATAAAATCAATACTTTCCCATTCTTTATAATCTTGTAACTTATATGATGGAATACTATCCACTATATTTATCTGGTAATCATTTATTAAAGTATCCTTTAACATAGCAATTACGCCATAACCAAATCCACAAACTAACAATATATTTTTATAATTATTTCTCTCATTTCTATGTATGCTTCCTAAAAAGTGTATTGCTAAAAGTATTATTTCGTTTTCATTCTTTATTTGATTTAATACTCTATTTTTTTGAATAGAAGCCTTAGTAGCCTCTAGTACGTACTGGTATTTGTCTGGTATGACATGAAATAATTCTTCATAAATCTGTATATTCTGTTTGATTCTCTCTATCAATGGAGCAATATGATTAAGTAATCCTTTATAAAGAATCATATCTTCCTTAAAGTCACTTTCCAATATCTCTGACATATTGTAAATTAAGTCTTGAACTATCATTTCTGTACTAATCAAATCCATATCTTCATTTAAACTTGCATATTTATTTGTAAAAAATACAAAACTCTTTAACAACAAAATTTGTTCTTTAGTTAAATTTTTTTGTATTATTTGTTCAAATTCTTGGTCAAACTTATTTTCAAAATATGGTTCACTTAAAGAAGAAGATTCTAAAGGATGTTTTTCATCTGAATGTATATACCATGTAAAAAGGAAAATATTTGACACATACCATGTAAAAGATTCATCGTTTAAAGTCCATCCCATTTGCAATAATAAATTTGTAGACCAATTATATATATCACTCAAAGAAATACCTTTAAATATTTTTTCAATTATATTTACTATATACTTCTCAAATACACTTAAATCAGATTTTTCCTTGCCAAAAAGATAGGAATATAATTTTAATATATTCAATCGCTGTTTATATATAGTATCTTCATCCCCACTTATCTTGAAAGCTTTATCATAAGTAATAATTATTTGATTTCTTTCCAGTTCACTCGACAAAACATTAAGATCATTTTTAATTGAACTTCTAGAAACTTGAAATTCTTTACTCAATTTTTCTAAATTTAAGTTATCTATTTTAAACATTGATATAATCTTCATAATGGATACTCGTTCAGTTAAAGAAAATACATATTCATTATTATCTATTAATACTACTTGGAAGTTATCAGGAATAATTAATACACCTTTATTCATCTTTTGTATTACAGGTTTGTTCAATGACTGTAAAACAATATTTAAATTATTTATATCATATCTAACCTTTCTTTCTTCTATATTTAGTTGTTTACTAATCTCCTTATAACTTGTCTTATTTTTTCCTTTTAGAAAATTCATAATGATTAACATTCTTCCACTTATCATATTTTCCCTCCTTTCAAAATAATTAGAGTTATCAATATTGCAAATTTTATATTATTCTGTATATTTTCATTCTTTTGTGTCTAAAGAAGTAACTATCTTTCTATATTCAGAATAATACAATAGGGCTTTGACTACAACTTACAATATTTGAAAATTGTTTTTACAAAATTTGTAGCTACATTTTTTTAGTAAATACACAAATAAAAAAGACAAGTTATATTTTTAATTATATAACCTGTCTAAATTTTTTATTTTATATTTAATCATTAGATATTCTTAAAGTTTTTATTTTATTATTTTCATATGTGAACTTTTCAAACTCAGATATTAATAGTGGTTTAGAGAAAACATAACCTTGGATATAATCACATCCTACATTTTGTAGAAACTCTACTTGCTCTAATTCTTCAATTCCTTCAGCAATTACCTTCATACCAAGTCTTCTACTAAGTTCAATAATAGACTCAATAACCACCTTACCACGTTCTATATTGTTTTTACTGATAAAGAATGAACGGTCGAGTTTAATTATATCAACTTTAAAATCCTTTAATATCCCTAATGATGAATATCCAAATCCAAAATCATCTATAGAACACTTAAATCCTTTAGAATGAATATCCTTTATTACATCTATAGCTTCTGGATTTTCTAAGAAGATAGATTCTGTAAGTTCTAAATCTATTAAATGTGTTGGTACATCATATTTATTACATATAAGCTCATATTTTTCCAAAAACGACTTATCCTTTAAATGTTGTCTAGATACATTAACAGAAATTATCAACACTTCTTTACCTTCTTTTATCCATTTAGAAATCAATTTACAGGTTTCTTCAAGTATATATAAATCTAACTTACATATAAATCCACTTTTCTCAAAAAGGGGAATGAAATCATTTGGATAAATTATGCCTTTTTCTGAATTTCTCCAGCGCGTAAGAGACTCTGCTCCACTAACTTTACCATTTTTTATATCAATTTTTGGTTGTAAACATATAAAAAATTCTTTATCTTCAAGGGCTTTTTCCATTAGATTTGAAATTTCCTTTTCAGATATTAATCGCTTTCTTTCTATATCACTATAAAAAGAAAAATCACTTTGATGAGCTTTGTTGAAGCTTTTTCTTGCTGTATTTGCATAGTCTTGTATTGTGATTAAATCTTCATTACGATTTTCAATTGTGTAAATACCTACTGATATTCTTAAAAAGTACGGATTTTCTCTGTTTTCATTAAAATAATTTATATCAGCTTCTATTTTATACAATAACTCTAGAACTTCTAACACTGGTCTATTTTTAATAAACAAATAGAAAAGGTCTGCATCATGACGACATACAAATTCTTCATTTTTAGTAATATTTTTAGATAAAACAGTATAAATATGTTTGAGTGTCATATTTCCTTTATCACTACCAAAGCAATCATTTATTAACTTAAATTCCTTTATATTTATCGCAATCATCATATAGGTACTATCTGGTGATTCTGAAATTAAAGGTTTGACTAACATGCCAAACTTGGTTTGGTTAATGCCATTCGTTATATTATCTAAATACGCAATATTTTCTATTTGATTTACATATTTTTTTCTTATTATATATAAAAGCCCTGTTATAATTCCAATAATACATGTAACTATAAATGTCATTATTATTGTAAAAGAGTTTAACTTATTAAGTTCACCAAGTACAGCTTCTTCAGGTACTACAAGAACAAAATACCAATCATTTAGGCCTTTTGTAATTGGATAATAAGTTAATAAACACTTTATATTTTTTGATGAAGTTATTACAGTATGTCCTGACTTTTCATTTTTAAAATCATTAAGCATCTTTTGAACCCAAGGCTCATCCATAGAATCTTTATATTTGTAACTAAGGTCTTTTATTAATTCACTATTTTCGCCTATAAAAAGTGGGTTTCCCTTACTGTTAATAATCTCAATAGTTCCTTCCCCATTAAAATTCTCTATGTTAAGGATATAATTCATACTTTCTTTATCAGAGACACCTATTAAAAGACTAGACACCTCATTCTTATCATCAAATATTGGCACAGTGTAGAGCACAGCCCCTAGCGACTCTATTACCTCTGAATATTCTTTACCTTCCATTCCTTTTTTATATGAAACAGTATTCTTTAAGTCAAACTTTTTTCCACTTAAAAACTCTGTCTTCCCTTCTAAATCAATTATTCCAATATCATAATACTTATAACTAGTCTTTCTTTTAGATAAATACTCATAACGACTATCACCCTTATATTGTTTAATAAAATCTGCCATTATTCTTAAATCAGATAAGATAAATTTTATTTTAGAATCAACATTCATTACAATTTGTGTAGATACATCTTTTAAATAGTTCTCCGCTTGTTTATTAGATATATTATGCAGTTTTATGGTATTGAAAATAGTAATTACAAGGATTGAAATAATAAGTAGATATAAAATTATAGACAGAAACAAACTATTTTTCTTATACCTTGATAATTTCATTTTTTGTCCTCCAAGTTATAAATCTATTTTTTAAATGTATATTGAAACCTACGAAATTCACTGCTACTAATTCATTCACACTATATTATATTATTCTATTTCTTAATATTCAAGAATACTACTTTAATATTTCATTAATAAATTGTAAATAATAACTTTATTAATCAATCATATGAGATATAATCTTTTATGTGCATAAATATAATAAATACAATGTCTAACATCTTATTAATTAAATTTACTAGACACTATTATCTATTAATAAAAAAACTATCCCTAATTTTGAGATAGCTCTTCATTTTAATAATACCTTTGATGTTTACTAAATAGATATATTATAATAGTTCTCATTTATTTTCTCTAATAACATGGCATGGATTCCCATAAGCTATGGTATTGGATGGTATTGACTTCGTCACAACACTTCCTGCACCAATAGTTACATTATCTCCTATCGTTACACCTGGTAAAATAATACTTCCTCCACCAATCCAAACATCATTCCCAATTTTAACTGGAGCAGTTATAGTTTTACAAAATTTAAATCCATCATCAGTTCTTTCTCCAAATCTATCTTTAGCATTTGTTGGATGAAAAGCTGTATATATTTGCACATTAGGGGCAATTAACGCATTATCACCTATTATGATTTCATTATCATCTAAAAAAGTACAATTCATATTTACTTCACAATTATTACCAAAATAAATATTATTTCCATAGTCAACATAAAAAGGTGCAGTAATCCATATCTTCTGTCCTCTTTTCCCCAAAAGCTCAGTTAAAATACGTTCTTTATTAATATTGTCATCTGATTTCAAATTATTATACTCTCTAGTTAAATCTTTTGCCTTATGCCATTGATACAACAATTCTTTATCTCCACAATCATACAATTCTCCTGCTAACATCTTTTCGCGTTCTGTCATTTCATCCTCCTACAATATTTAAGTATTTTAATCAGACATAATATTTAATATTATCCCATGTATATCAGTACAATAAAAAAGTAAATACAAAGATAGTAAGTAACTATAACCTCTACCTAAATTAACTCTATACTATATATTCACTACACAAATATAACACAAACTATATTTGTATTACAATTCACCACTGTATTGCTTCTTTATTTATATTTGAATTTTAGTACCTAAATTAAACAGTACTTATTGTCCCATTAAAAATTTAAATTTACCCTTGAATCTGACACCATGTTAGGGTATATCATGCATTCAGAGAGGTGAATAATATATGATAATAAACCTTCTATCTATTTAAAATGTAAATATCTTCGCTTTTGACTTTTCAGAAACAGGAAAAAGTGGTGGAAATGAAAAAGATTTAAATTACATTGTTACATATATACGAGAACTCACCCAAACACTAAACTTGTATATTGTGTTTGAGTGATGACATTACAAATAAAAAAATATCCCCACTATACCACTTATTAGCATGATTATGATAGGATTGATTTTCCATTTACGCACTATCAATAACATAACACAAAATATCATTAATGCAACCCAATTTAATTTATTAAATATAGAGTTGATATCTAATGTATTTGTCCCAAATAATGCAAGTATTATAATTGTAGCTGCGGCTGAAATAATTAAACCTAATGATGCTGACTTTAGACCATTTAACACTTCAAATATGTAAGTAGAATTCTGGTGCTTTTGAAAAAAATTATATAAAAATAGAGATATCACTACTCCACACAATACACAACCTAAGGTAGCCGCAATAGCTCCACATAGACCTCCAATTTGAAGTCCAACAAAAGTAGAAGTATTAACAGCTAATGGACCTGGTGTCATCTGTGAAATAGTTATAATGTCTGTAAACATCTTTTCGCTTATCCATTCAGTTTGACTTACTACTTGCTCTTGAATTAAAGGTATGATTGCATAACCACCACCAATACTAAGCAATCCTATTTTTAAAAATATGAGAAATAAGTTCCAAATTATATTCATTTATTTTTCCTCTTCTTGCAGAATACTCTCACTATACACACACAGCAGCAAACAAATAATATGAGAGCTACATTTATACCCATAATGAAATTTGCAAAGAAAGTGACAGGTATCATAACTGATAAAAATATAGATTTTTCTTTTAGTATCATAGAACACATGTCAACAATCAAATCCACGATTAGTGCAGCAACACCAGCCTGCATTCCTTTTAATACTGCGTTAACGATTGCATTGGATATAAAAGTTGTATAAAATATTGATACTAATCCAAGAATAGCTAGTGGGGGTATTATAGCAGATATACAACTAATGATAGCACCTAAAGTACCTGCTACTCGATAACCTGACAAAGCAGATAAATTGATTGCAATTGCTCCAGGAGTTGATTGTGCAACTGCCGCCATACCCATCAAATCATCCTCTGTAAAGTATTGCTTCTGTTTTACAAAATAACGTCTAACCATAGGTACAACTACATACCCCCCTCCAAAAGTGAATGTACTAATGAATAAATTGATAGTTAGAAGCCAAAAATATGGTTTTTCACTTTTCTTCAAAATCTATCTCCTTCTTTCTTCCTTCTCTTATTTAGTATATCTCTTGCCCTGCAATCTGTAAAATGATAGAATTTAATAGAATCAATTAATTTTATTCATGTCTAGTGAGGATATTTATTATGAACATAAGATATTTAGAGATTTTAGAAGCAATTGAGCAAACAGGAACATTCACAGGTGCTGCAAAAAAATTACATATTACACAATCTGCAGTATCTCATGCTATAGCTGAACTTGAACAACAGGCTGGCACGGCACTATTTGATAGATTTCCAAGAGGAGTATGTTTGACTAGTTGTGGTATTTCTCTTTTAGAAGAAGCACGCAGTATACTAACCGCTTGTCGCAATTTAGATAAGAGAATTAGCCATTTAGAGGAAAGTACACCCATAAATATTGTATCTAGCATTACAATTGCTTCTTTTTTACTTCCACCAATCTTAAGTCGATTGAAGAATTCATTTCCATCTCTTAAAGCGAATGTACGTGTTGAAAGTGCTAATTCAGCTATGGACATTTTAAAAAGTGGAGAAGCCGATATAGCTTTTTGGGAAGGTATAGAACCACAAGGGGCATTTCGCACAATTCTATTAGGCTCCTATAAATTATGTGTTGCATGTGCTCCAACTTTTCCTTTATCAGAACAGGTACTATCTCTACACCAATTATGCACATTTCCATTGTTGTTGCGTGAAAAAGGAAGTGCTATTCGTGATACTTTAGATAGTGTATTATCTCTTTCCAACCAAAAAGCTTATCCCGTTTGGGAAAGTGTTAATTCTTTTGCACTTATTAAAGCCGCAGAGGCAGGATTGGGTATAACCATTTTACCAGAAAATTTATTATCAGATTCTCTATTACATAATAAATTACGATTGATTAAATTAAATGGTACAGATATGGAAAATAAAATGTTAGCAATCTTACATAAAGATAAAAATATCACACAACCTTTGAAAATAATATTAGACAATATAACCAATATACTTTAGTTTAAAGATTTAATTTCTTAACATCAATTTTTGTTAAATGAAAAAAGTGTGTACTATTCTTTGATATTGTGATATTTTAATTATCATCATTATCTAGAATAAATACACACTTTATTTTAGACATCATCTAAACTGAAATAAGATGATAGTCTCTATTGTATATGTTTTAAATTAATAATATATTCTTTTTTACCTCTCTCAACTCTAAACTTATCATTTTTGTTAGGATAAATAGTCACAACATTATCTTTATACTCTGATTCATCATATTTTATATTAAGTGGCATAACTTCAGATTCTGCACATAGATAGGTAACAGGCTTATCTTTGTTCATTACAACAATCTGTACCATGCCATCACCCTTTGGAGATGATATATTCCTCCATTTATATCCTACTGTTTTATATATATCCTCTGCGGATGTCCCAGATTTAAAAACATATATTTTATCCCATTCAGGAGTCGTTACTTCTGATAATCTTATCTCGCTCTTATCTTTACTGACTTTATTAACTGAAGAAATGAACTCTCCAAATTTTTCATCTTCTTGATTTTTTTCAAATTTAACTAATTTACTAGCTTTATCAACCACATTCCATTTGTCATTATTTTTCTCTAATTTAAAATTAATCTTAGAAATACATTCTCCATGTTTCCCTGGTTCAGTAACTATAACATTTTCCCCTGATTCATTTTTATAATCATGCTGCTCAATTTGAACATGATTATGTCCAGCAACTATAGCATCAATTCCATCAACTTGTTGCGCTAAGTCTTGTATTCTATTTCCTGGGTTTCTAGGTTTTTTAGGTTTTTCACCTGTATGTGCAACAGCTACTATGATGTCAGGTTTCTCTTTTTTCATTATATTAACCCATTTTTTAGCATCTTCTACCAAATCATTCATATACAGTTCACCATTATATCCTTCTTGGTCTTTTAACTCTAATGATTTAGTATCTACAAGCGCTCCATCTTTCCATTGTTTTCTCTCACCAACTTCTTTTATAGTAAGCCCTAAAATCCCAAGCTTTACATTTCCTTCAGGCGTATTAATATTTTTTATTATGTATGGTTTCGTATAATTTTCTCCATTTTTCTTATACGTATTTGCTGATAATATATTTATCTTTTGTTTTTCAAAATCAGATATCATATTATCTAAATAGAATTTATTATTAGATATGAATTCATGATTACCAAGAACTGCAACATCATAACCTACTTCTTTCATATCTTTTGAAATAGGTGTTTCAATATAACTTTCAGAACCTCCATCATTATTTTTTTGTCTAGCGCTAAAATAATCATTCATACTGCTACCTGATACTTCCCCACTATCAAAAAAATCTCCAGCATCTACTAAAGTTAGATTTTTATCTTTTTCTCTTTCTTCTTTTACATAAGAAGTTAATTCATAAGGTATCACACCATGTAAATCAGTAGTCGCTAACACATTTATTTCTGTTGTTTTCTTTGAGGCACACCCAGACATAAGTGCTGCAAATAGAAAAGTAACTACTATAATTGTTTTATTTTTCATAATCCCTCCATATTCTAAAATATTCATTTTAATATACTAACTACCAAGTTATTCTATAGTATTAATATTAATACATTATGTACAGAAATCATATTTATTTTCATATACATAAAATGTTAAAAAATAAAAAACTTGATAACTTAATATCCAATCTCCTTTATCTTATCTTACTTAATATCGTTTTCAACATTATCCAATCGTTGCTAATAAGTATAATTTATATGCTTATCACTGTCAAGTTTAGCTCATCTCCTCTACAATATATCCCAAAATTACCTAATTTCTATCTACTTAATTTATTAACTACTTCTATTTACTCTAATTTATGCCATCTTCTCAATTTAACTTAATCAACACGTCTAGTCCATTTTTTGAAGTAAAATAACATTAATATGCATAAATTTATTCAATTTTCAAATAATCATGTTGAATAATAACTAATTCTGTTGTATTATTGTAGTTGTAGAATAAAACTAAATCGGCAAAGCTAGAGAAATTTAGTGACGCAAAGCTATAGGGACTAAGACTTATAAAATCAATTATAAGTTATGTCAGCCAGTTGCCAAAAAGATATATTCTTTTTGTTTTTCATGAAAGTTTTTTAGGGGGATAAATATATTATGTTTGGAGATAAAATGGATAGATGTACACATATATTGACTGCTTATATTGGTAGTCCATATGATTATTGTGATTTTATAGATACACAACTAGATGATTTTATACTAGAGTACGGAGAAAATGTGGTAGAATCTTGCCTACATCAGGTGATGATATTGGTAAGTAAGTATAATTAGGTAGGTTTTATTTTCTAGAAAGACCTTTTTAGTTTTATCTACATTTAAATAATCTTATAGTAAAAAATTTTAATATCATATATTAGTTCTACTACAATTAAACTTGGTCAATATCGAAAAAAATCTGGACAAATTTATTATAAATTAAGTAGTGATGAAATCGAAGAAATAATAAAAGGATTTGAAAATCTATTATTTAAATAAATTTGATTAATATAGATAAACAAGTCTAGGTAAGTTTATTATTAGATAAATTTAAAAAGCTATAAACCTTGTAATTACAAAGTTTATAGCTTTTTTATTTATTATTCCCACTCGATAGTCCCTGGTGGTTTAGAGGTTATATCATAAACTACTCTATTTACTCCATCAACTTCATTTATTATTCTATTAGAAATTCTTTCTAATACATCATAAGGCATCTTATACCAGTCAGAAGTCATTCCATCAGAAGAAGTAACTGCTCTTAAACCAACTAGATAAGCATATGTTCTTTCATCTCCCATAACTCCAACAGTTTTAACATCTGGTAATGTTGCAAAAGCTTGCCATATTTCTCTATATAGACCTGCTTTTCTAAGCTCGTCCATATAAACAGCATCAGCTTCTCTTAAGATGTCACATTTTTCTTTAGTTACATCACCTATAACTCTTATTCCTAAACCTGGCCCTGGGAAAGGATGTCTAAAGATTAATCCTTCTTCTATACCAAGCTCTAATCCTATTTTTCTAACTTCATCTTTAAATAACTCTCTTAATGGTTCTACAATTTCTTGGAAGTCTACATCTTCTGGAATTCCACCAACATTGTGATGAGATTTTATTGTAGCAGCATTTCCATGTCCACTTTCTATAACATCTGGATAGATTGTCCCTTGAACTAAGAAATCCATTTTTCCTAATTTATTTGATTCTTCTTCAAATACTCTTATAAATTCTTCACCTATTATTTTTCTCTTAGCTTCTGGCTCAGACACTCCTTTTAACTTAGATAAGAATCTATCTTCTGCATTAACTCTTATTAGATTTATATCAAATTTTTCTCTAAATATTCTTTCTACATCATTTCCTTCATTTTTTCTAAGTAATCCATGGTCAACAAATATACAAGTTAAATTGTCCCCAATTGCTCTATGAATAAGAACTGCAGCAACAGAAGAATCAACTCCTCCACTTAAAGCACATAAAGCTTTTTTATCACCTATTTTTTCTTTTAATTCTTTTATCTTATCTTCTATAAATGAATCTGTAGTCCAGTCTCCTTTTACCTTACAAATATTATATAAGAAATTTGTAAGTATCTTATCGCCTTCTAAACAGTGTTCTACTTCTGGATGGAATTGAACTCCATATAAATTTCGTTCTACATTTTCCATAGCCGCTACTGGACAATCGTTAGTATTTGCAACTATATTAAATCCTTCTGGAACTTTTTCTATTAAATCTGTATGACTCATCCATACACTATTTGTAGTTATACCTTCAAATAATGATGATTTTCCATAAGTTATAGCCGTTTTTCCATACTCTTTTTCTTGTTTATTACCTTTTCTTACAACTCCGCCTAACACATGAGACATTATTTGAATACCATAGCATATTCCAAGTATTGGAACTCCTAGTTCAAATATTTCTTTTGATATTGTTGGTGAATCTTCTAAATATGCGCTATTTGGTCCACCTGTAAATATTATCCCTTTAGGATTTTTTTCTTTTATTCTTTCTATGCTTGCAGTACATGGAAGTATTTCACAATATACGTTGTTTTCTCTAACTCTTCTAGCTATCAACTGATTATATTGTCCTCCAAAATCTATTACAAGTACTAATTCATGTTTCATAAATTTACATCTCTCCTTGTATAATATAGTTTTTATATATTTATTTTAACACAATACAGTCTAAATTATATTAAATCTTTTTACACAAAAAACCTGTATAGTAACTTCCATAATTTCTAACAAAAGTGAAATTACTATACAGGCTTCCAAAATGCCCTTTATCTTATAGCCAACACATAGGGAGTATAACTCAGCCTACACATTTACTTAACTAGGTCTTTTGGTATAATAATTTCACTCATAGTCAAGATATTTACGGTATCTTGGTAGAGACTCTCAGACCATATTTCTGAGCATATACGAGTGAGTTTATATTTTATATATTTTTTTCTGTTTGCTTTTATTTAATAAAGCTGAGTATTAATTTATCAAAATTTATTGCTTATGTCAATAAGTTTTCACTAAATTCTTCTTTTATTCTAAAATTTATATCAGCAAACACTTTTTTTATAGGAATATCTTCATTTTTTGCTATAGTTTTACATTCATTGTATTCTGGAGTAGCCTTTATTAGTTTATCTTTATAATATCCTAATTTTACTGTAACTACTCCATATTTTGTATCCAATTTTACAAATTTTCTATCTAGAATTTCTCTATTGTAGGAATTATATCGCACTCCAAATGTGCTAGTTTCTAAAAGTAATATTTTAATAAATTTTTCTAAATCTGATTCATTACATAAAATTGATACTTTTGTTGCAGGTCTATTCTTCTTCATATAAATGCTCTCTGTATAAATATCTAATGCTTTCTCATTTAATACTTTTTCATACAAATAAGAATAGATTTCTGAAGACATATCATCAATGTTTGCACTAATTTCATAAATTAATTCTTCTTTTTTTTTTCACCTAATACAGTTCTCAACATATTTGGTACTTCAAATTTCTTATGACCTATACCATATCCAATTTGTTTTGGAGAAAATTCAAACTCATCTACAAACTCATCACATAAAACTTTTATGATTGCAGCTCCTGTTGGAGTTGTACATTCTCCTTTTACATTATTTAATTTAATTGGCACACCTTTTAAAATTTCCATAGTTGCAGGTGCAGGTATAGGTATAATTCCATGCTCACATTTTGCAAAACCTGAACCAACAGTCACTGTACTAGCACAAACTTTATCTATACAAAGTAAATCAACTAATATAGAAGCTCCTACTATATCCACAATTGAATCTATAGCCCCTACCTCATGAAAATGTATCTTATCTATTGTAGTTCCATGAACTTTAGCCTCTGCTTCGCCAATTACCATAAATATTTTTTTTGCATTAGATTTTACATTTTCATTTAAACCACTTTCATCTATAATCTCAAATATATCCACTAAATTTCTATGTGTGTGTGTTTCTTTTGCAATTACTTCTACTTTTGTACCTACTATTCCATTCTCATTTTTTGAGCTGATGTTTATGTTAAATTCATCGCTCATTTTTAGTTTATGAATTTCCTCCAAAAAAATTTCCTTAGGTACACCTAAATTTAATAAACTTGCAAGGGTCATATCCCCTGATATACCGCTTATTATATCAAAATAAAGTATTTTTTCACTCATATATGTCTCCTCAATTTTAATAGTAAAATATAATAGAAATTAGATTTTATTATATAATTTATGTTTAATTTATATCAATATATTTTATTTATTATAGCTTATTTATCATTGCTGCTAAATATCCTGCGCCAAATCCATTATCAATATTTACAACAGATATTCCAGATGCACAGCTATTTAACATAGCCAGCAATGCTGCTAATCCTCCAAAATTTGCTCCATATCCAACAGAAGTTGGGACAGCTATTACTGGGACATCAACCAATCCTCCAACTACACTTGCAAGAGCTCCTTCCATTCCTGCAACAGCCACTATTACTCTAGCACTATCTATTTTATGTCTTTTATTTAAAAGCCTATGTATACCTGCCACACCTACATCATAGATTCTATCAACATCATTACCCAGAAATTTAGCTGTATAATATGCTTCATCTGCTACTGGTATATCAGAAGTTCCTCCTGTAGCAATCACAATTTTGCCCTTTCCTATATTCTCTATAGCATGATTTTGAATTTTGAGAATTTTAGATAACTCTTCATATTCAGCATGATTATATATTTCTTTAATTTTTATAAACGTTTCTTTTCTACATCTTGTCCCCAATATATTAGAGCCTTTTTGATTCATTTTATCAATAATTCCTAAAATATGTTCGTCACTCTTTCCTTCACAATAAATAACTTCTGGATATCCATTTCTTAGTTCTCTATGATGGTCTATGTTTGCATAGCCAAGGTCTTCATATGGTAAATCTTTTAATCTATCTAATGCAACATCTATATCTATGTTCTCATTTTTAACTTCTTCAAGCAACTTTCTTAAGTCCATAATCTCGCATCCTTTTTAATTTTGATTTTTTATCTAATAACAATTATACCTCAATTAGTATTTATGTAACATTACTTATACATAAAAGAACTATTCCAACTTAGAAATTAAAACTAAGTCAGAATAGTTCTTTATATTAAGATTTATGTTCTAAATTTTTTAAATTACATCATTCCTGGCATTCCGCCACCCATTCCTGGCATTCCTGCATCTTCTTTCTCAGGAAGGTCAGCAACAGCAGCTTCAGTAGTTAAGAAAGTACCTGCTATTGATGCAGCATTTTGTAAAGCACTTCTACTAACTTTAGTTGGGTCAACTATACCAGCTTCTATCATATTTACATATTTTTCATTTAATGCGTCAAATCCAGTTTCTGCTTCAGAATTAACAACATTTTGTACAATTACAGCACCTTCAAGACCAGCATTTATAGCTATTTGTCTTAATGGCTCCTCTAATGCTTTTTTAACTATTTGAGCACCTAGTTTAACTTCGCCTTCTAAACTATCAACTAGTGTGCCTATTGCTGGTATAACACTAACAAAAGCAGTTCCTCCACCAGCTACTATTCCTTCTTCTACTGCTGCTCTAGTTGCATTAAGAGCATCTTCTATTCTTAGCTTTCTTTCTTTTAACTCCACTTCTGTAGCAGCCCCAACTTTTATAACCGCTACTCCTCCAGCAAGCTTAGCTAATCTTTCCATTAGTTTTTCTCTATCAAAATCTGAAGTAGTTTGCTCTACTTGATGTTTAATTTGAGCTACTCTATCTTCTATAGCTTTTTTATCTCCAGAACCATCTACTATTGTAGTGTTTTCTTTAGTTACTTTAACAGATGAAGCTCTACCTAACATAGATAAATCAGCTTCTTTTAAATCATAACCTAATTCTTCTGATATTACTTGAGCACCTGTAAGTATTGCTATATCTTGAAGCATTTCTTTTCTTCTATCTCCAAATCCTGGAGCTTTAACTGCTACTACATCAAATGTTCCTCTTAATTTATTAACTACTAATGTAGACAATGCTTCACCTTCTACATCTTCAGCTATTATCAATAATTTTTTACCTTGTTGAACTATTTGCTCAAGAACTGGTAGTAATTCTTGTATGTTAGATATCTTTTTATCAGTAATTAATATATATGGGTCATTTAAAACTGCTTCCATCTTATCTACATCTGTAACCATATATGCAGAAACAAATCCTCTATCAAACTGCATACCTTCAACAGCATCTAATTCAGTATTCATAGTTTGAGATTCTTCAACAGTTATAACTCCATCTTTCCCTACTATTTCCATAGCCTCTGCTATTAATTTTCCAACTTCTTCATCTCCAGCAGATATAGAAGCAACTTGAGATATAGCTTCTTGTGTTTCCACTATTCTTGATTGATTTTTTAATTCTTCTACTGCTACTATTACTGCTTTTTGTATCCCTTTTCTTAATAATATTGGGTTAGCCCCTGCTGTTACATTTTTTAAACCTTCTCTTATTATAGCTTGTGCTAAAACTGTAGCAGTTGTAGTACCATCTCCAGCTACATCATTAGTTTTTGTTGCAACTTCTTTAACTAATTGAGCACCCATATTTTCAAATCTATCTTCTAACTCTATCTCTTTTGCTATAGTTACACCATCATTAGTTATAAGTGGAGAACCAAATTTTTTATCTAATATAACATTTCTTCCTTTTGGTCCTAATGTTACTTTTACTGTATCTGCTAATTTATTTACACCAGCTTCTAAAGCTCTTCTTGTTTCCTCTGAAAATTTAATTTCTTTAGCCATTTTAAACCCCTCCTAATAAACTTATTCTATATTTATTCAATAACAGCTAATACATCACTTTGTCTTAGTATTGTATACTCTTGTCCTTCTATCTTAACTTCTGTTCCAGAATATTTTTGGAATATAACTTTATCTCCTACTGTTAATTCCATTTTTATTTCTTTTCCTTCAACTATTCCACCTGGTCCAACTTCTACAACTTCAGCTATTTGAGGTTGCTCTTTAGCTGCTCCTGGTAAAACTATTCCACTTGCAGTTTTTTCTTCTGCTTCTACTTTTTTAATTACTACTCTGTCAGCTAATGGTCTTATTTTCATTCTTTACGCCTCCTAAAATATTAAGTATAGACTAGTTCGCCTATGTTTTTAGTTATTTTTAAATTAATACTACTTTTATATGTAGATTTATATATATACTTTTTATTTATTATCACTCTATTCAATAGAGTGCTAACAATTATTATAATATACCAATCACACATAATTTTCAATACCTTTTTTAATAATTTTTTATAATATTGGTGAAAATAATCTGGCTACAGATTCTTTAATTTTTTGTATAATACTTCTATTCTTAAATACCTCCAGATTAAGTTCTTCACAGTGACTTAAATCTTCAAAGAAATCATCTGTCATTACTCCAATAACTTCTTCATCATAGATAAATGCATTTACTTCAAAGTTAAGCATAAAACTTCTTAAATCCATATTAGCTGTCCCTGCAGAAGCAATTTTATCATCTATTATTACGACTTTAGAATGTATAAATCCTTTATTATATAAATAAACCTTACCACCTGCTCTTAATATTTCTTCAAAATAGGAATAGGATGCTATGTTTACTATCTTGTGGTCTGCAATTTTTGGAAATATTATTCTAACATCTACTCCACTAAGTGCAGCACTTTTTATAGCTTTTAGTAAACTCTCATCTGGGATAAAGTACGGTGTTTCTATATAAACATTTTGCCTAGCTTGGCATATTGCAGAAAAATAAGCATAATGAATATCTTCCCAATCACTATCTGGACCACTTGCAACAACCTGTATCATACTTTCGCCTACATTTCCAACACTTGGAAAATAGTTTTTAGTTACTAAAACTTCTTTTGTTGTATAATACCAGTCAATCAAGAATGTCATTTGAAGCATATATACAGAAATACCTTTAATTCTAATGTGAGTATCTCTCCAATACCCAAACTTATCATCTTTGCCTAAATATTCGTCTCCTATATTTATTCCACCTGTATATCCAATTATTCCATCAATAACAACAATTTTTCTATGATTTCTATAGTTCAATTTTCCTCCTATTATAGGAAATTTTGTAGGTAAAAATGCTGCTATTTCTATACCAACTTCTCTCATTTCTCGGAAGAATTTTCTATTAAACCAAAATCTCCAACATCCTACATCATCATATAAAATTCTTATTTTGACTCCTTCTTTGGCTTTTTTTATAAGCTCTTCTTTTAACACCCTACCTATATCACTATCTTTGATAATAAAGTACTCTAGATGGATATGGTCTTTTGCTTCTCTTATATCTTCTATAAGCCTTTTAAACTTTTCATTTCCATCTACAAAGACATCTACTTTATTATTTTTAGTAAATGGAAACATACCAGTCTTTAAAAGCATATTTATTACTCTTTTTCTGTAACTACCATCTTCTTCGTCTCTTAAAAGCTTATTTTGCTTTATAGATTCTTTTTCTAGTTCAACGATTTCTGTTATCTTTTCTAACGTATCAAAAAGTTTCTTTTCTTTTATATTGTTAGCTAGTTTTTGAGTCTTAAATAATTTTCGCTTTCTAATATTTCTACCTGAAATAGCATATACAATTAGACCGATTCCTGGAAATATAATAAACATCAATAACCAGGACATGGTTTTTGCAGGATCTCTATTTTCAAGTAATATAATCACAGAAATTATGGCTCCAGCTAGATATGATATAATTAAATAGAACAGAAATATTGTGCCTATTACTCCCATAATTCCTCCCCCTTAATTTTATTTTCCTATACCAAGTTCTCTTGCATAGTAAAATAAATACTGTTGAGCAAATCCAGACATATCTCCGAATTTATCAATGCCATAAGTTCTCATTTTAGGTAGACTCATATCTTCATCTATGTAGAACTCTTGCATAACCCTCTTAACCCAAACATCAACTGGAAAAGAATCATATTTTTGCATGCCAAATAATGCAATACAATCACATACTTTTGGTCCTACTCCATTGAATTTTAAAAGTTCTTTTCTACAGTCATCTGTAGTTAAATTTGTATATTCAGATACCTTATCATTATTTTCTATAACCGCCTCTGTAGTACTTTTTATGTACTTATCTCTAAAGCCTGTTTGACATGCTCTTATTTCCTCTTGTGAAGCCTTATTTAGCTCTTCTGGTGTTGGGAATGCGTAGTATTCATTACCTTCGTACTCACCTATGTACTTGCCAAATTTTTTTGATAAATTTTCTATAGCTCTTTGTATCATAGGAATTCTATTATTAGAAGAAATTATAAATGATATAAGCATTTCCCATCCATCTTGTCTTAGTATTCTTATTCCACATCCAAACTCAGTAGCCTTATTTAAATATTCATCCATATTTTTTAGCTTATTTTTTATTTCTGTATAATCAGTTCCTAAATCAAAGTAATTATACCAAATACTATTAAACTCCTCTAAATTTGTATTATTTAAATATATCTTATCATTTTCTTTTTTTACATTTAATATTCTACCCTTTGCAACGCCAGTGTATGAGTCATCTTCTTGTTTGTGCCATCTAAAACATTGACCACACTCAAATATATGTTTTGGATCAAAATCTGTTACCCCTTCTAGTATAACTCCATTATCCTTTTCATAAACATTCATAACTAAATCTCCTTAATATTTATATTTTTGCTTTGTCTATTTATTTAAAAACTTAACTTTAATATGTGTATTTTACTTATTTTAACACAAAGATAAGCAATTTCAAAATTTATAATGTTATTATTATGTAAAATAATATTTTACTTTAAATTTTCACTTAAAATAAAAAATGAATTTCTATAAGTTTATACCCATCTAAACTTATCGAAATTCATTTTTTATTTATATTATAAATTATTAGTATCATATTATTTTAATTAATCAAGCTAATATTAAAAATGTTTTTTATATTATATAAATATTTTTATTAAAACTATAGCTGATACAACTTGCACTATACCTACAAATAAACCATATAAAGAAACTTCTTTACCTTGTTTCACTAAGTCTTTTACATTAACCTTTAAACCAATTGCTGCTAAAGCTATTATTTCAAATTTGTTACTTATTTCTTTGCATAATACAGATATATCTTTTGGTATAATATTCATTGAGAAAAGTGCACAAGTTATAAAAAATCCAATTACATACCATGGTATATTTACTTTTTTCTTTTTTATCTCATCCTTTTCTTCTTCAAATATTTCACTATTAGACTGATTTTTCATATGCCCAAATACTAATACTACAACAACCAAAAATATTACTCTTACTATTTTAAAAATAGTTGCCAAATCTTTTACATTTTCTCCAACTATCGCCCCACTTGCTACAACTTGACCAATTGACTGCAAAGTTCCTCCTATCATTGCTGATGTTTTTACTAGCTCATGGCTATATAAAAATTGAGATATTATTGGAAGTAAAAACATAAGAAATATACCAGTAACATTTACAATAGTTATTGCAATTCCCTTCTCTTTGTCTGTAGCATTAACTACTGGAACTGTTGCTCCTATAGCAGAAGAACCACATACTGCGTTTCCACTTGCCATTAGAAATCTAAAGTTTTCTTCAAAACCTAATTTTTTACCTATATAAAGTGCTGCTACTATTGTTATTGTCATTTGTAACATTATAAATAAGATTCCTGAAACTTTTAAGTCTATTAGAGTAGATACACTGAGTGTCGCTCCTAATAGTACTATTGAATATGATAGCAAATCTGTCTCTGAAAATTTATAACCTTTTTGAAACACCTTTTGATTTAAGAATAAATTTCCTACAAACATACCCAAAAATATAGAAATTGATGCGGCTCCTACTTTAGGAATTAGAGTAGAAATAAATATACTAATATAACCTACTAATACTGATACAAATAGCCCAGGTAATATTTCTTTTATATTTTTTAATGTTAGACAGCTTTTATTCTTTAACATAATATACCTACCTTATAATTAATATAGTTTTCTTTACAATAATAGTATATAATTGTAATAACCATAAGTAAAATAAATATATAATATCGTAATGATTAATATTTTTGATGGTTATTACATCTAGTATAATTATTTGTAGAAAACATATAAAAAATGTAAACTTTCATTAAGTAAGGGAGGTCTAAAATTGTTTGAAGAATTAAAAACATTTGTGGCTGTTGTTGAATATAAAAATTTTACTAAAGCTGGTGAATACTTAAATTTATCTCAGCCAAGTGTAAGTAAACACATTAAAAATCTAGAAAATTATTTTAAAGTCATACTTATAAACAGGTCTATTAAACAAAAGACTATTTTTATAACAGAAAGTGGACAAATATTGTATAAAAGAGCTAAGGAAATATTAAATCTTTTAAACATTACCTATCATGATGTAAGTCAGGTTTCAGATGCTATAACTGGTCGCTTAAAGATTGGTGCAAGTTTAACTATTGGTGAGTATATTCTGCCTAATTTCTTAGCATTATTTTCACAAAAATATCCTGACATAGATGTAGAAATTTTCATAGAAAATACATCAATTGTGTCTTCTCATGTTAAAGATTATGTTTTAGATATTGGACTTATTGAAGGCACTTGCTCTTCACCTTCATTTATTCAAGAATATTTTTTTGAAGATAAGATGGTTTTAGCACTTCCATATAATAGCCCTTTGTTAAAAGACTTCAGCTTTGAAAAGCTACAAGACCAGAAGTGGATAGTTAGAGAAGATGGCTCTGGCACTAGAGATTATTTAGATATGTTTTTAAGTGTTAAAGAGATTATTCCAAAAAGTATGATGGTCTTTGGAAGTAACTATGCTGTCAAAGAATCTGTTAGAAATAATTTAGGAATTACAATAGTATCTAATCTAGTGACAAGCTTACCAGTTTTAAATAATGAACTGTCTGTCATAGAGCTTGGAAGCAACTACAACAGACACTTCTCATATATATATCCAAAGGATATAACTTTATCAAAAGCAGCAAATATTTTTATTGATGAATTAAAAATATTTAGTAATTTAAATAGTTTATAATATTATCTAGATTTAAAATCAACAATTACCAAATTTATTTATAAAGACTATTTAAAATCTACTTTCAATTACTTTTATCATATTAAAAAAAGTCTGATTTATAGGTGTAGATATGTTGTATTTCTTTCCAAGTTCACAAATATTCTTAGAAAACATATCTACTTCTGTAAGTCTATGAGCTTCTACATCTTGAAGCATTGATGTTCTTCCTTCTTTTGAATGTTCCAGTATTCTATGTAACGAATTTTCCACATCATCTTCTGTAAGACCTATACCTTTTGCCTGAGCTATAGCAACTACTTCTCTCATTGCAGATTTTGCCAATTCTCTTAGATGCTCAGAGCTTTGGAATACCCCATAAGATGCGCCAAGTATAGCTGAGGTTTGATTTACACCAATGTTAACCATGTATTTCCACCACATATCTCTTTGAATATCTTTTGATAAAACATATTCTATATTTACACTATTAAAGACTTCTGTTATTATATTAGTTTTTCTATCTTCACTATTATCTTTGTTCCCAAATACAATTATTCCATTAGTAGTATGTATAATATTATTATTAATTTTCTTAGCATCTATATTAGTGACATATGAATATACCATTTTTTCAATTCCAAATCTTTCTCCTATTATATCTTCACTATCAACTCCATTTAATAAAGACATTATTACTGTATTTTTTCCAACTAATCCGTCTAATTCTCTTATATTTTCCCTTAAATTATTATATTTCAAGCCTATAATTATAAAATCAGCCTCTTGTTTATACTCATCCCTAGTTACATAATCAAAATCATACCTTTTCTCATTTATTATGAATCCATCTTCTAAATATCTTTTCTTTCTTTTCTCATCACAAAGAATTTTAAAATCATATTTAGAATTTAAAAATTGTTCTGCGAAAGTAGCTCCTACAGCCCCTACTCCAAAAAATACAACCTTTTTCTGAGTTTCATTCAATTGATTTTTCATACTTACCCCTCCTCAATATATAATAATTTTTTTATATTATACTTATATTGTACTGCTATTATCTCTTTTTTTGTAAATATATTTTTAACAAAAAAACAGTTAGCCTTATTTGCAAGGCTAACTGTTTTTATCTTTGATTTATATTATATAATATTAGTTTTACTCTAAAAAATTTACATTCTTTAAATACCACTAAACTTAATTGAGTTATTACATCCCTAATTCTTTAAATTCTCTACTTCCAGGTTTAACAACTGGTAATTTTCCTTCTTTGCATAAAGGACATTCATCAGATTCATAAACTTGTATATCAAGCTTTATAGCACTATATATAGGCATACCTATATCATGATTAGTTCTATCTGCTATACATGCAACACCTATAACTTCTCCACCTAATGCTTCCAATACTCTTTTTGTTTCTATAGTTGATTTACCAGTAGTTACAACATCTTCAGCAATTATTATCTTTGCACCTTTTTTAACTTCAAATCCTCTTCTTAACTCCATTGTATTGTCTTTTCTCTCAGTAAATACAGCTTCCTTTCCTAACTGTCTTCCTAACTCATAAGAAACTATTACTCCTCCCATTGCTGGCCCTACTACTAAGTCTATATCTAAGTCTTTTATTTGTTCAACAACTGTACTTAGTACTTCAGCAGCATACTCTGGAAATCTTAATACCTTTGCACATTGTACATATCTATTACTGTGCTTTCCTGAAGATAATAAAAAATGTCCTTCTAATAATGCATCACTCTTCTTTAATATATCTACTACATCTACTTTACTCATATTATTTTTCCTCCATATTAATGTTATAAAATTATTGTTTATTTAGTCTATATCTTTTATTTTTTAAGTACTATTTATACTACATTATATAATTCCTTTAATTTCTTTCAAATTCTTTATTCCTTCTTTTTCCATAAAGTCATTAATTCCATCTATTATTTCAAGACCGATTTTAGGATTCATAAAGTTTGCAGTTCCAACTTGAATACAAGTAGCTCCTGCCATTATAAATTCTATAGCATCTGTAGCCTTAGTTATTCCGCCCATTCCCATTACAGGTATATTTACATTTTTACACACTTCATGTACCATTCTTAGAGCTATAGGTTTTATAGCTGGTCCAGATAATCCTGCATAGACATTCTCAAATACTGGTCTTCTATTTTTTATATCAATTGCCATCGCCTTAAAAGTATTCACTAGAGATACTCCATCAGCGCCCTCTTCTTCACAAACTTTTGCCATTCCTACAATATCTTCTGCATTGGGTGATAGTTTTATTACTAAAGGTAGTTTCGTTATGTTTCTTACCTCACGAACAACTTCTCTTGCTACTTCATTTTTTATACCAAAAGCCATCCCCCCAGCTTTAACATTTGGGCAAGATATATTCAATTCAATAATATCTATAGGTTTGTCATTTAACATTTGAACACCTAATAAATAGTCTTCTAATGTTCCACCTCCAACATTAGCTATTCTAACTAAGTCTAATTCACTAAAGAAAGGTAATTCATTATCTATAAATCCTTGAACTCCAGGATTTTCAAGTCCAACACTATTCATCATGCCAGATGGTGTTTCATGAACTCTCATACCATTGTTTCCAGGCTTTTTATTTAAAGTTAGTCCTTTACTGCTTATACCACCAAGTTTTTGTATATCATAAATGTCATTATATTCTCTTCCAAATCCAAAAGTTCCAGACGCCATTATTACTGGATTTTTAAATTCTATATTTCCAAATTTTACACTTAAATTAGCCATTAAAAATCACGTCCTCTCCCCAGAACACTGGACCATCTTTACAAGTCTTTTTATTTCCTTCATTAGTTTTGCATGTACATACTAAACAAGCACCGATTCCACATGCCATATGGTTTTCAAGAGATACCATAATTCTTGTTTTAGTACCTTCTACCATCTTAACTAATTTTTCCATCATTGGAGTTGGACCACATGTTAATATGTAATCATATTTCTCCACATCAATTATATCTGTTACAAAAGTATTACCTACTGTTGTATGGACTTCGTTACACACTTGCTTATACTCATCTTCTAATATAACATCTTCTCTAAATCCAAGATATGCGTCACAGTTTTTTATATTTTTAGCAACTAAGTATAGTGGGGCCACACCGATTCCGCCTCCTACTAAAGCTACTTTTCCATCAACCTTAGTATATCCATTACCATAAGGTCCTTCTAACTTTATAGTATCATTTACTTTTAGGTTACTTAAAATTTGAGTTCCTTCTCCTACTACTTTATAAAGAAAAGTTATTCCTTCTTCATCTATATCATGTATACTTATAGGTCTTGAAAGTACTGGATAAGTATCCCATGCTCTTAGCATATAAAACTGTCCCATCTTACCTTCAAAATTACCTTTTACTTTCATTCTATACATATCTTCGCCTATGTATATATTCTCCAGAATTTTATACATCCCAAAATCTCCTTTATTTTACTATTATATGAGAGTTATTAATCTTCATTTATACCTAAAAGCTTTATTATTAAAGCCATTCTAACATACATTCCATATTTAGCTTGTTTAAAATATACAGCTCTATCATCATCATCTACATCTATATCTATTTCATTTACCCTTGGTAATGGATGCATTACTAACATGTCTTTAGATGCTTTTTCTAATTTAGATTTATTTAAAATATAATAGTTTTTAAGTCTTTCATATTCTGATTTATCTTCAAATCTTTCTTGTTGAACTCTAGTCATATATAAAACATCCAAACTTCCTATAACATCATCTAGATTATTAGTCTCATAATATGCATGTCCTTTTATAGCTTCTTTTATATAGTCTGGCATTTTCAATTCTTCAGGCGCTATAAATACAAACTTTGTATTTTTATATCTGGCCATAGCCTTAACCAAAGAATGCACAGTTCTTCCATATTTTAAATCACCACATAATCCTATTGTATGGTTTTCTAAAGTTCCTTTTAATGATTTTATAGTAAGTAAATCTGTAAGTGTTTGGGTTGGATGTTGATTCCCGCCATCTCCTGCATTTATAAATGGCACTTCTGTAAATCTAGTAGCCTCTGAAGCTGCACCTGATTGAGGATGTCTCATAGCTATTATATCAACATAACCAGATACTATTCTCATCGTATCACCTAAAGTTTCACCTTTTGATGCAGATGATGAACTAGGCTCTGAAAAACCTACAACACGACCTCCAAGTCTGTTCATTGCAGATTCAAAGCTTAATCTTGTTCTTGTTGATGGTTCATAAAATAATGTAGCTAATAGTTTGCCTTCACATATACGAGAATATTTTGACGGATTGTCAATTATTTTTTGAGCTAATTCTAATATTTCATCTATTTCTTCTATTGAAAAGTCTTCTGGTTGGATTAAATTTCTTGATTTTAACATCTTTCGTCCTCCTTTTTTAGCCTCTCTGAACTAAAATTAAAAGTATTTTTGTACTGTTAGTAGCTTACCACCTTTGCCTTATCCTGTCAAGGGATTGCACAAATAATCATTATATGGAAAGACTACTATTTAATAGTAATATCAGTCTTAATATTGGTCAAATGTAAACCAATACAAAAACGCTCTATATTACATTTAAAATATAATCATTTTTTGTTACCTGATTAAATTAAATATAGTATAGAGCGTTTATATTTATGTATTTATCAATTTGTCATATTACAAGTTGATTATAATATTCTTTTTGCTGTAACAAATCTTGCTGTATAGTATGCTGAATTTATACTAGTCACACGAACTGTTTTTCCTGTTGATGGAGAATGTATCATATTACCTCCACCTACATATATACCAACATGGCTAACAGAACCAGAACCATTAGTTGTGAAGAATACTAAGTCTCCTGGCTGTAAATTTGCTTTACTTACAGTTTGTCCATAATTAGATTGTGCTTTAGATGTTCTTGGTATTTTCTTTCCTACTGCATTTCTATATACATATTGTGTAAATCCAGAACAGTCAAAAGTGTTTGGTCCTTCTGCTCCCCAAACATATGGGCAACCTTGCTTAGAATAAGCCAAGTTAAGTACAGCTTGAACTGCATTAGAGTTAGCTGTTGGCACATTTGAATTATTGTTTTGTTGAGTGTCATTTGCATTATTTTGTTGATTGTTATTTGTAGAATTTCCATTTTGATTAACACTTGGATTTACTTCTGGTTCTTCTATTACTGGAGCTTTATCTGATATATAAGATGCTTTTACATACCCTTCAGTTCCTCCATCTTTAACTTTCAACCATTCTCCACTTTCTTCCAACACCAATAAAGAGCTTCCTTTTTCTAGCTCTTCGATTACTTCTGAACTTTCGCTCTTATCTTTTCTTAAATTTACTTTATCAGCGTTAGTATATCCTACACCTTCAGATATATCTACATATCTAGTAGCTAACCAACCTTCTCCATCTTCAACTTTAACCTTAACCCATTCCCCTTGAATTCCTAGAACAGTAAATTCATCTCCAGAATAAGCTATGTTCTGAACTTGACCTTCTTCTCTTATCTTTATAGCTACTCCATCTTTTATCTTTGCAACTTTATATTTTACTTCTTTATATTCGCCTAAATTTAATTCAGTATTTGTTTTATCATCCTTATTTTGAGATGAATCATTTACTTCATCCGCATTTACAATTGAACTTACTGATAATGCCATAACTGATGCAAATACTGGTATTAATATCTTTTTCTTCACGATAAACCTCCTAAAATTTTCCCATAATTATCTTATGATTCTATTTTGTAGGTGAAGTGTACCTAAGGATAAAATATTAATACACAATACATTAATAAAAGCTCTATCTGTAACTTTTTTGTAAACCACTTTATATAACTTTTATAGTATCATTATATTAATAAAATAAATCAATTAGTTTATCCAATATGTCACCTAAATATACATTATTTACTTAATTATATAATACGAGTCTGTAAAAGTAAAGAATTTTGTACCCTTAGAGGCTAAAGTACGCATAAATATTGTTTTATGTGTTTTTTTATGCGTTTCTATGTGGCATATATTTTTTGAGGGAATAACTACAAAGTTGGTCATTTTGTGATTTTTTTAACTTTATGTAAATAAAAATCTACTTCTACAGTAGTAACTTTTATATAATAGCTATCTTAAATTAATTCTGTGAGAATCTGTCATAAAATTTTACAAGAACCTCTTTCACAACATCAAAATTTTAAAGATTAAAATCTGACTTATTTTCCTAATCTTTTGATAGACTGTCATAATATCTTACACCAACACCTATTGGGTCAGAGTCTTTTGGAATCACCCCCAGTTCTTCACAATTTCTTTTATGTCTTTCTCTTACACTTCTAGGAGCATCTTCATATGTAAACTCTATAGTTGTAAAAAGTCTACTCTTAATAACTTGTGCATCTTCCATATCCTTAGGTAATACATTAAAATTAATAATACTAGTTGAATTAACTTTTAGAAAAGTAATAGAAGATAATAAACACAGAGTTAATGCCATTAATATACCATTCTTATACTTCTCATTAAACATATTCTTCACTCTTTTTTTAATGTCAGATTGCTTATGTAGACCAGCTATAAATTTATTTGAAGTATTTGAACCCTTTCTCATTGCATTTAAAATTGTTAATGCATAATCCTTCTTTTCCTCTGAGCTACGATTTTTTAAAACTCTTTCATCACAATAAAGTTCACAATCTAAATCTATATGTTTATCCATTATATATACAAATGGATTAAACCAATATACTATTTTTAAAAACAAAATTATATATTTTAAATAAAGATCTCTACTCTTAAAATGCATAAGTTCATGCCTAAAAATCCAGTCTAGTTCTTCTAACTTATAATCATGTGGTGGTAAAAGCACACATGAATTAAAAAATGCTGGTGTTTCAACTTCATATGAATATTTGAGTTTTATATCTTTTTCTATATCAAATTCTTTTAATATATTTTTATAAAGATTTATTATCTCTTCATCTTTAACTTCATAAGATAAATCATTTATTAAATTTTTAAGTTTTGTATATTTAAATATAGTATAAATTAAATATATCACTACAGATACAGTCCAAGTGTACAGCAAAATACCACTAATCATATTTGATACACTATTAAATCCCTCTAAATTTAGATTATTAATATTAATATCCTTTTTGCTCCTCAATATGTTTATTGTAAAAGTATAATATGTAAATGGTAAAAATAATTTAATAACAACTATCATCCATATATAGTAATTAAATTTTTTGCTAAATCTTTTAAATAAATTTTTCTTAAAAATCAATATCAAAAGTATGCTTAAACTACTTACTATAACAGTTCTAAAAATCCCATTTAAAATGAAATTTGACATGCATTATCCCCCATCTTATCTTACATCTGAATATGATTGTTTTAAATTTTTCAACTCTTATAATCAACAATTTATTTCTTTTGCTTAAGTTCTTTCTAAATATATACTTTCTATTTTTATTATATTAAGTATATACATTTATAAAAATATATTTTTTCCTAATAAATGACTGTTTAAAACTTTATAATTATTATAAATTACAATCTATTAAAATATTATTTTCTTAATTTTTTTGATAAACTGTCATAATAATTTACGAAAACACCTATTGAGTCAGAGTCCTTAGGAATCACTCCTAGTTCTTCACAACTTTTTTTATATCTTTCTCTTACACTTTTAGGAGCATCTGCATATGTAAATTCTATCGTCGTAACAGTTGTACTACCAATAATGTGTGCGTCTTCCAAGTCTTTAGGTAATACATTAAAATTAATAACACTAGTTGCATTAACTTTCAAAAAAGTAATAGAAGATAATAAACACAGAGTTAATGCCATCAATACACCATTCTTATATTTTTCATTAAACATGTTCTTTACTCTCTTTTTAATATCAGATTGCTTATGTAGACCAGCTATAAATTTATTTGAAGTATTTGATCCTTTTCTCATTGCATTTATAATCGTCAAAGCATAGTCTTTTTTTTCCTCTGAGTTTCTATTTTTTAAAACTCTTTCATCACAATAAAGTTCACAATCTAAATCTATATGTTTATCCATTATATATACAAATGGATTAAACCAATATACTATTTTTAAAAATAAAATTACATATTTTAAATAAAGGTCTCTACTCTTAAAATGCATAAGTTCATGCCTAAAAATCCAATCTAGTTCTTTTAGCTTATAATCATGTGGTGGTAAAAGCACACATGAATTAAAAAATGCTGGTGTTTCAACTTCATATGAGTACTTGAGCTTTATATCTTTTTCTATATCAAATTCGTTTAATACACTTTTATAAAGATTTACTATCTCTTCGTCATCAACTTCATAAGATAAATCGCCTATTAAGTTTTTAAGTTTTATATATTTGAATGTAGTATAAATTAAATATATCATTACAGATACAATCCAAAAGTATAGTAAAATACTACTAATTATAGTTGAGATATTATTAAATCCCTCTAAATTTATGTTGTTGATATTAATATTTTTTTTACTTCTCAAGATATTTATTGTAAAAGTATAATATGTAAATGGTAAAAATAATTTAATAACAACTATCATCCATATATAATAGTTAAATTTTTTACTAAATCTTTTAAATACATTTTTCTTGAATATTAATATCAGAAGGATACTTAAACTACTCACTATAACAGTTCTAAAAATCCCATTTAGAATAAAGTTAGACATATATTTTTCCCCTATCTTATTTAATAGTGTTTTATAGTTAATTTTAGTTATCTCTTAATACTTTCATATCATATTTATTAATTAAAATATATATTTTCTTTAATAAATAACTATGTTTTATTATCTTATAGTTATTTTAAAGTATAATTTATTGAGACATCCTTATATTTAATTATAGCTTAGTAATGATTACTGTGCATTAAACATAATTAATTAATTTAACCATCTATAAATTTGACAGTTATAAATATATAAAATCGAAGTTATAATAGAACAAAAATACTTTTCTTAAAAGCTAATATTAAAAAATACATAAGCTATTTACTATAAGAGTTCTAAAAAGTCCATTTAAAATTAAATCAACCATAAATTCTCACCCATCTTACTTATGACACTTTAATTTTTATATTGCACAATTTATAAAGTTATTTATAAATTAAAATAAAAAATGGCCCACATTATCTGAGCCACATAATTTAAGGGCTGTACTATGTACAGCCCCTTTATATCTTAAATAATTATATCCTATTATTTATTAAGAGTAAATCTTAGTACCATCCTCTTAACTTCATAGCTTCAGCAACTTTCTTAATTGAATGCATGTAAGCAGCTTCTCTCATTGTAACATTGTACTCTTCTTTGATTTTCCAAATAGATTCAAATGCTTTAACCATAGCTACTTCTTCTTTTTGCTCTACTTCTTCTTCTGACCAGTAGTATCCGTATAAGTTTTGTACCCACTCGAAGTAAGAAACTGTAACTCCACCAGCATTAGTTAATATGTCTGGAGTAAGAACTATTCCTCTTTCAGCAAATACTTCATCAGCTTCTGGAGTAGTTGGACCATTAGCAGCTTCACAAACTAATTTAGCTTTTATAGATTCAGCAACTTCTTTAGTTATAGAGTTTTCTAATGCAGCTGGTATTACTATATCAACATCTGAAGCCCAGAACTCTTCTAAAGATATTCTCTTAGCTCCTGGGAAGTTTAATAAGTTACCATGCTCTTTTATATGATCTAACATTGCTTGACCATCTAATCCATTTTCATTGTATATAGCATAAGAACCTTCTGATTTACACCATTCAGCCATAGCTACAACAGTTCCACCAAGTTTTTCACAGTTAAGAACTGTGTAAGAACCAACGTTTCCTATACCTTGGATAGCTAATTTAGCTTTTTTCATATCTATTCCTAATTTAGCAGCAGCTTCTCTTGCAGTAACAGCAACACCAAATCCAGTAGCAGCTGTTCTTCCTAAAGAACCACCAAATTCAACTGGCTTACCAGTTAAAACACCTATAGCACTTTGTCCAGTTAATTTATTGTACTCATCAACCATCCAAGACATTATTTGTCCATTAGTGTTTACGTCTGGTGCAGGAACGTCAACTTTCTCACCTATTAATTTATATATTCCATCTATGTATCCTCTACTTAATCTTTCTAATTCACCTTGAGATAAAGTTGATGGATCTACTATTATTCCACCTTTACCTCCACCATATGGTATACCTGTTACAGAACACTTGAAAGTCATCCATATAGATAAAGCTTTTACTTCGTCTCTTGAAACATTTTGATGGAATCTTATTCCACCTTTTGTTGGCCCTACTGCATCATTATGTTGTGATCTAAATCCTTTAAAAGTTTTTATAGATCCATCATCCATTTTAACTGGAATTGAAACTTCTATAACTCTCATAGGTTCTTTTAATAATTCATAAACTGCTGGTTCCATACCTAATTTATCACATGCATTTTTTACTTGAGATTGCGCCATCTCGAAGACATTTACATCTTTTCCTGACATTTGAAAGCCCCCTTATAAATACGTTATAATTATGTATACTCCATTTAGAAAAACCATTTCCTAAATTTACAGTTTAATTATAGCACACTTTATTGCAAATTAGTATATCATTTTTTCAGTTTATTTTTTAACATGGGAGGAAGTTTATTTTTTTAATTTTATGAATGTTAATATCTATTTTTTGTACATTAACTAAAGTCATTTTCTCAATAGACTTTTTTATTATCTGTTGCATACCTTCAATTTTTTTTATAAATTCTAAATCATTGATATTTATACTTACAAAAATATTCATAAAATTATTGCAATTCTCTATATTGATTTTATTTATTCTATCAATGCTTTCAAAGTTGTATACTTCATATTCAATAATCTGTTTAATTACATCTTCATTGATATAAAATTTTCCAATATAGCTAAAGGTTGGTCTTATTATTGTTTTTTCTAAAACTACCATACTTCTATTATTTCCTTTTCTAAAAAGCCTCTTTAATGGATTTATACTAAGACCACTTGCCATACTTTTTATTTCAACTGCTGGAACAGGAATTACATGATT
Organism: Clostridioides sp. GD02367; assembly: GCF_045900275.1. Lineage (NCBI taxonomy): Bacteria > Bacillati > Bacillota > Clostridia > Peptostreptococcales > Peptostreptococcaceae > Clostridioides > Clostridioides sp. GD02367. The sequence continues at coordinate 134,957 of NZ_JBJODK010000007.1, forward strand.
TCCTTCTTTTCTAGATTGTTTTGCTATTTCTATTTCATATTTAGTGCTTATATCTTGAATATTTATAAACTTATCGATTCCTTCAATTGACAATCTATCTACAATCTGATTAACCATTTTTTTTGATGTACCAATAATAAGAATCTTGCTTATATTTTCATTTTTAATTGTATCTCTAACTTCTTTTCTATGTTCCAAATTATAAAAAATAGCTCTTTTAACTGCTTCTATAGTAGTATTTGCTTGTTTTGCTGATATTCCAGCTAAAACCTTGTTTTTATATATTAAAATTCCATCATCAATTATATAATCTATATCATTTTCATATGCAAACTCTAAAGCCTTAAAACTCTTTCCTGTACCACTTGACCCAACCAAGGCATATACTTCCATTTTACATCTCCTTCATAAAATAGCTTTAAGCTATTTACTCAAAATTTTATTACACTTTATTGATTAAAATTATTATATCATTAACAGTTGAATATTATATCCAATACGAAATTTTATAAGCAAAAAATATACCACAATATGAAATTCTCTTACAAAAGACAGATTTCCTTCAAACAAAAAATTTATTGAAAAAATTTTACTTTTTTAAAAAAAGGAATATAATATATTTTAAAGCAAGAAAAACTTACTGGATTTACATTAGAAGGAGCTGGTAATATGAATATTACAAAAAATTTTTTAAGAGACTATTTAGAAAGATTTGGCGAAACACCATTTCTAGTTAGGCTTAAAGATGGAGAAGAATTTCTAATTGGAGATGGCTCTCCTCAGTTTAAAGTTATTGTAAATAATGATATTAGCAAATCTGAACTACTAAAAAGTACATCTTTAGCACTTGGAGAAGCCTACATAAATAGAGATATTGAAATTGAAGGAGATTTATTCTTAACTTTAAATCTACTTTTAAGACAAATAGACAAATTCAATATTGATAATTCAGCTGTAAAACATCTATTACACTCATCAAATTCAATGAGACATCAAAAGAAAGAAATACATGCTCACTACGATATTGGTAATGATTTTTATAGTTTATGGTTAGACAATACACTTAGTTATTCTTGTGCATATTTTAGAAATGATAATGATACTCTTTATGAGGCTCAAGTCAATAAAGTTCACCACATATTAACTAAACTAAATTTAAAAGAAGGTATGAGTCTTCTTGATATTGGTTGTGGTTGGGGATTCTTACTAATAGAAGCAGCAAAGAAATATAAGATTCATGGTGTTGGAATTACACTTAGTGAAGAACAATATAAAGAATTTAATAAAAGAATTCAGGAAGAAAATCTTCAAGATTATCTCGAAGTAAAGCTTATGGACTATAGAGAGCTTAAAAACTCAGACCTTATGTTTGATAGAGTTGTAAGTGTTGGTATGCTTGAACATGTTGGTAGAGAAAATTATGAGCTTTTTATTAAAAATGTAAATGCTGTTCTAAAGGATGGAGGATTATTTTTACTTCACTATATAAGTGGTCTTAAAGAGTCTTATGGAGACCCTTGGATAAAAAAATACATTTTCCCAGGAGGGGTTATTCCTAGTCTAAGAGAAATGATACATATCTGTAGTGATTACAAATATCATACTATGGATGTAGAAAACCTAAGATTACATTATGTAAAAACCTTATTATACTGGCAAAGAAATTTCTATGAAAATCTTCCAAAGATTAAAGAGATGTTTGATGATAAGTTTATAAGAATGTGGGACTTATACCTTTGTTCTTGTGCTGCTGCTTTCAACACTGGTATTATAGACATACATCAGATACTTTTCACCAAAGGTATAAAAAACGATTTACCTCTTACTAGAGAATATATGTATCCTTGCTCAAAATAATATCTTTACAAACTATAACATAATCTAAACTTAGTTATAAAAATAGAGCTATTTCTAAACAAGATTACTCATTCTAGAATAGCTCTATTTGATTAATTTATTATATTATAAGCATTGCTCTACATATATCTTTATACACTATAGCAAAACTCTCCATTTTCTTTTATATTAAAAAAGTCTGCATAACATACATCAAATATCCTATTTTCTAAATCAGATATTTCAACTTTGTTTTTTATCAAATACGTTAATACACCAACATATGAAATATCGCCTTGTACAACAGCTCCATAAATTATATTGTCCTTAAAAACGAATTTTTTATAATCATTAATCCCATCTCTAGTTAATACTTTATAGCTATTATCTACTGGTGTATTCATACCTATAGAGATGGTTGGTATATCCATGAAATTCATGCTATTTTTAAAAGCAAATTCATCTTCTATCTTTTTATCTTTTCCAACCATATTGTACGCAGCTACAATTCCTTGCTTTACTGCTAAAGGCCAAATAGCATTTTTACCAACAACATCACCAGCTGCATATATATCTTTTTGTGTTGTTTGGCACATATCATCTATTACTATACCTCTATCATATTCTATTCCTGTTCCATCTAGAAAATCAGCATTTGGTTTAACTCCTGTAGCCACAATTACCATATCAGCATCAAGAATCTCTCCATTTGAAAATGCAACACCTTTAACATTTTTATTATCATCCAAGACAATTTCTTGGATTGATGCACTTGGGTAAAATTTCACACCCTTTTCTTTAAACTTGTTTTCATATACTGAAGCTGTATATTCATCTAATTGTCTATCTAAAATGTACTTTTCCATAAATGCTACAGAAATATTTAACTGCTCATATTTAAATAATCCAACTAATGCATCTATACCAACTAGCCCAGCACCTATTATAACTACATTTTTAGAGTTTGCTGCTTTTTCTTTTATTTTATAAATATCATCTATGTTTCTCACAGAATATACAAAATTTCCATCTCTTAAATTTTTTATTGGAGGAATAGCAGAAGACGCACCTGTAGCTATTAAAAGCTTATCATAATTTACAGTAATATCTTCTGTCTGAACTACCTTTTTATTTATATCTATACCTTTAACAGTTTCACCTGAAATCCAATTTACATTATTTTTCTCCATAAAATCTTCATCAACACAATTTATTTGTTTTAAAGTTCTGTGTTCAGATATAACATGATGTAACATACATCTTGAGTATATATTTTCATCTTTAGAAATTACTACTATATTTGAATCTTTATCTAATTCTCTTAATGTTTTTACTGCATTGATACCAGCAGCACTAGCTCCTAATACTACATAATTCATCGTTTTCCTCCTTCTGTAATTCAATTGCTCCACTTGGGCAATTAGCTACACATCTAGGATATTCCTCATCTTTACATAAATCACATTTAAGTATGTTTTGCTTGCTTCTGTCATCTGGCTTTAATAATCCATATGGACAAGACATTACACACATATAACATGAACCACATTTTTCTTCATCATAAGAAACGATTCCACTTTCGCTATCTTTATGCATTGCACCACTCATACATGCTAATACACATTCAGGTTCATCACAGTGTCTACAAAGAATTGGAACTGGATTATTATGCTTGCTATCTAACTCTATATGTCCTCTACTATCATTATCTATATTTTCTAAATCAAGAGTATACATATCATAGTCTTTATTGTGTTTTAGCATACATGCTAATACACAACTCTTGCATCCTGTACATAAATCTTTATTTATAAAAATTCTATGCATTACATTCCACATCCTTTAACCCTAAATTTTTTCTTCTGTCTATTATTATTTCTTCTAATTGATTAGCTGAAGATTTAGGGTCTGGATTCACTATAACATGTCCTCCTGTTAAGTCTTTTAATTTTTCTGTTAATACTTCTGTTACTAATTTTCCTCCTGTTATAAATGGAGGTAAAGCTAAATGAAGAGGTAAACCAAGAGCAAGACCAAAAGCTCCATCAGCTAATGCTTGTTCTTCCAACCATTGTGGCGCTGAAAGTACCAATGGTAATTGTGGTAAGTCTATTCCAAGCTCAGCTGCTAATTCAGTTGCTACTATTTCTAGTCTTCCTATAGCTAGACATGGACCAAAGTTTAATACTGGTGGTATCCCTAGAGTCTTACATACTTCTTTTAAGTTTTCTCCTGCTAATTCTTCTGCTCCAGGTGACATAAGACCAACATTTTCTAAGCCTCCAGTAGAACATCCTGCAGAAAGAACTATGATATCTTTTTTAATCAATTCTTTAGTAAGCTCAACAGTATTTACATCATGTCCTCCTGCTGTCATATTTGAACATCCTACAACAGCTGCAACACCTTTAATTTTTCCTTCTGCAATTAAATTAATGAGAGGTTTCCATGAATCTCCTAAAAACGCTTTTAAGTTCTTTTCACTTACACCAGTTAAAGATTGCTCGAATCCATGGTCTTTTGGTATGTCTATTTCAACACTTCCTCTTCTCTCCTTATAAGATTCTAATGCTTTTTCTATCAATGTATTACTAAGTTCATCTAATTTACTTCTGTCTAATCCTATATATTCTGCATTTGCTTTTTTGGCAACATCATCTAAGCAAACCATTTTAACTTTATATTTATCTGCTATTGGCTCAAGACCTGGTATAGTACAGTTAAACTCTGAAAGAACTATATCTATTGCTCCAGTTGATAAAACTGCTTCACTTGTAAAATTGTTACCTGCATGTCCAGCAAATACTTCTTGATAATGTTCTCCTCTTAATTGTAAATCTTGACCAACGCAAGTACATCCTACTAACTTAAAGCCTTTTGCTCCAGCAGCTTGAGCTAATTTTATAACATCTTCATCTTTTAATCTATCTTGGAAATTTGCAAATGTTGAATGTTGATGACCTGTTATCATTATATTTATGTAGTCTGGGTCTATTACATTAAATCCTACAGGAGCCATTCTTATAACTGGTTCCCCTAACATAACATCATTTAAAAGATTAGTTAGTGTAAGACCATATAATCCTGTTGATATACCTAGATTTAAACAGTTAACTAACATATCTACTGGATCACTATTTAAATTTGTTGATGATTTTACTATTGCATCAAAAACTTCTGACTTTGCACCACCAGGCATTATACCTAACTCTTTCCATTTCTTCACTCTAGGTGCATAAGCTATTTTTTCTACCAATTCCATTTTGTCATCTCTTGATTTATATAAATCATTAATAACTTTATCAGCAACTTTTATACATTTATCATATTTTTCATCACTTTCAATTCCAAACATCTCTGCTAATTGATTTAATGTTTTTTCTCCTTTAATAACACCTTTAGTTGTTCCAACATTCTTTAAATTCTTAGCTGTATTTTCTACCACATGTAAATAACAAGCTGCTCCTGATGCTACAGCTCTTAAAAAGTTTCTTGCTACTATAGTGTCTGCATCTGCTCCACATATACCTCTTGGAGATTTAGGAGTTACTCTACATGGTCCATTTGAACAGAGTCTACAACAAACCCCCTGAAGTCCAAAACCACATTTAACTTTTTGATCTTCTGTTCTATGAAATGCTGTTTCAACATCCTTTGAAGCTACAAAACTTTCTAATTTCTTGTCTGCGCTTTCGCACATTTTACAAGTGTTACAAGCCATTACAAATTCCCCCTTATATTTTTATATTAAAAAAGTAGATTAGATAGCTTTATTATAATTGATTATAATTTAACTATTAAAATCTACTTATTTAATACCACGTTTTACCATATCCTAAACAAAATATAAATTATTAAAATAAATATATATATTTATTTTTTTTTACATTTTATTTATTCAAATCTTTACTTATTTTTTCTAATTTATTTAAAACTCTATCTTTCTCACTTCCATCCAGCACTTTTGGTTGATAATTGTTTCTAGAACTACTAGATGTTATTGATGTTGGTATTATATTTGGCTCTTTAATTGAAGTTAATTTGTCATCTGAAAAAGAAAAAGTCTGTTGATATATATAGCTATCTGTATCAGAAGGATTCTTATTTCCTCCAAAACAAAAATTTCCTAAACTATAAGCTATGTACTTATCTTTATATTTTTCTATACCTTGAATAACATGTGGATGAGAACCCATAACTAAATCAGCTCCCTTATCTATTACATAATGAGCAAAATCTTTTTGTTTTTTATCTGGATAATAATCTAATTCTATACCCCAGTGAAAATACACCACAACAACATCTGATTTTTTCTTTAGTGCTTTAATATCATCTTCCATTTGTTTTAAATTCTTTTCATTATATTCAGTTGATAATCCATTATATCCTAATAAACCTACCTTAATTCCTTTAACATCTATAACAGCATCTTTACCCAGACCAAAATAGTTTATTTTATTTTCATCTAATATAAACTGTGTATCTTTCATTCCTTCTTCAAAATAATCTTCTGAATGGTTATTTGCGATACTTACTGCCTCTACACTTCCAGATTTTAAAATATTTACATACCCTGGAGTCCCTTTAAATGCAAATTTCTTTTCTTTTGCATTTGATGCAGTAGTAAGTGGTCCTTCCAAATTAACTACTGTTAAATCATCTTTTTCAAATATAGGTTTTACATTTTTAAGAAAATAATCATAATCTTCTCCTTGTCTTTTAAATTCATGGTCAAAACTACCATAATAAGATGACCCTTTATAGTTTCCCATAGTTACATCACCAGCAAAACTTATAGTTATGTCTTTTTTTACAGGCTCTTTTTTTTCTTCAACCTTACTTTGGCTATTTTTAGAATCCTTTTTAATATTGCTTTCCTTATTTGGATTATTAGAACATCCTACTACAAATAACACTATACTCATAATACATATGTAAACTAATTTATTTTTCATATTAAACCCCCTTTGTATTAATAGTTTTTAAGATAAAATATACTTTTTTAGAGTATAACATTTTTAAATAGAATCGATACCCTATTCTTTAACTTTAATTTTATTTTTAAAATAATCCCCTTTAAGATAAATAAAAATATAAGCAGATTAAACTTTATTGTAAAACTTTCAAACAAGAATATCACAATAAAGTTTTTGTTGTAGAATTAATTTAATTGTTATATTCAATAATATTTGTTATAATGTTATTGAATTACAATACATATAAAAGGGAGGATTTCAAAATGGCATATAAAATTACTGACGCTTGTATAAGCTGTGGTGCTTGTGAGGCTGAATGCCCTGTTAGCTGTATATCAGCTGGAGACGACGCATATGTTATAGATGCTGGTTCTTGTATAGACTGTGGTTCTTGTGCAGGAGCTTGTCCTGTAGATGCACCTCAACCAGAATAATAATTCGTTATTCATAAAGAGACTGATTTTATTTTATCAATATTTAATCAGTCTCTTTTTAATTATGTATAATTCAAGTATCATAATTTATATAATTTGTTATATTCTATATATTTCTCTTCTTAATATACTATTAATCTACATTTAGATACTTTTAATTTAATATAAATTTAATCCTCTTCATAAAATCTTTCATATTTATCAAAGCAATCAAGGCATACTTTTTTATTTTCTTGAATCCTTATATACTGCTCAGGTGCAAATTCACCACATACTTCACATTTAAGAGATTTAAATATTCTTGCTTTTTCAGGAAGTTTTAGCTTTGTATCTGTAATCTCAAAGATATCTTCAAAATCACTTTCTAATAAGTATTTTTTATACCCTTCTCTGTCCATGTCAAACGGTTTAGATTTTACATATATTCTTATAGATTTTTCATTTTCTCTATTAAAGAAATGATATACTGATTTTCCAGTCAGCCTAAGTAGTAAATTTCCTTTGCCCATTGTACAGCTTAGCACTACTTGTATACCATCTACCCCACAGGCATCATTTTCAGAAATGCATACAATTTCCTCATCTCCTGATTGTTTACATCCTAAGTATTCTCTTGCTGCAAGTGCTGCTTTAAATCCTATAGCCAAACCTGGACATTCATGACCATGAAATTCAATAGCCTTTGACCATAATTCCTCCACTAAAATCACTCTCCTTAAATATTATTTATTTATATAAATTATTTAAATCTTTATTTTATCCTAATACTTCAAAAAGCCAGAGGATTTAATATTAAATCGTCTGACTTTCTCAATACTTCTCATAACTACTGATTATTAATATGTTTAAGTTGTCTACTTTCCTTCTTTCATTAAATATGATAAGGTAAATAAGCTTTCTGTTAGGTTTACATTTTCAACTATAACACCTTTCGGAACTTCTAAGTCTAATGGCGCGAAATTCCACACCCCTTTTATTCCAGCTTTTACAACTCTATTAATAACTTCCTGCGCTCCATTTTTAGGTATACATAATACAGCAATATCTATATCATTATTTTTTATAAAGTCTTCTAAAGTATCTGAATCTAATACTTCAAATTCTCTTATCTTTAAACCTATCATTCTAGGATTTGCATCAAATAAAGCTTTTATCTCGAATCCAGCTTTTCTAAATCCTGCATAATTGGCTATGGCTTGTCCTAAGTTACCTGCTCCTACAAGAACTGCGTTGTATGGTCGATCCAATCCAAGAATTTTACCTATCTCAGTATGAAGAGCCTCCACGTTATAACCATATCCTTGTTGTCCAAATCCACCAAAGTTGTTTAGGTCTTGTCTTATTTGAGAAGCAGTAAAACCTATTATATCACTCAATTCTTTAGAAGATATTCTTTGTATATCCCTATCTAATAAGTCTCCAAGATATCTATGATATTTTGGGAGCCTTCTTATAACTGCCATTGATATATTTTTATTTCCCAACATCTTCACCTCCTAAAAGTGTCCTCTTTTTTGTTTGATTCACAATAAAATATTTCTTTTTCAAAACTAATACATATAACCTTGATTATATTATATCAAAACATTATAATTTTAGATAGTTCAAGGAGGTAGAAATTTATGATTGTTTTGTCATGTAATAACTTAAATAAAAGTTTTGGTATAGATTCTATATTAGAAAATATTAGTTTTACAGTAAATGAAGGCGATAAAATTGGTATAATCGGGGTTAATGGTACTGGAAAAACTACTTTATTTAAAATAATTTCAGGAATTTATGGTTATGATAGTGGAGATATTTACACTTCTAAAGATTGTGAAATCGGATATTTAGAACAAAATACCAATTTTTATTCGGATAATACTATTTTAGAAGAAGTGTTAGAAGTTTTTAAAAATTTGATAGAGATGGAATCTTATCTAAGAGAATTAGAGGTTAAAATCTCAGAAGAAAGTACAAAGACAGACTCTCCAATTCTAGAAAAAATAATGGACGAATATTCACATAAACTGGAATTATTTTCAGATTTAAATGGATATGGTTATAAATCTGAAGCCAAAGGTGTTTTAAAAGGATTAGGATTTAGTGAAAATGATATGGATAAACCAATAAGTATACTTTCTGGTGGTGAAAAAACTAGAGTTCTTTTAGGAAAATTACTTCTTAAAAAACCAACTTTATTGTTACTTGATGAACCGACTAACCACTTAGATTCTGAAGCTATAGAATGGTTGGAAGTATTTTTAAAACAATATAAAGGTACTGTTATGTTAATATCTCATGATAGATATTTCCTAGACCAATCTGTAAATAGAATTTTTGAGGTTCATAATAAAAGACTTAAAGTATATAATGGTAACTACTCTAAATTTGTTGAGTTATCTAAAGTAGAAAAAGAATTAGAACTTAAAAAATTTGAAGACCAGCAAAAAGAAATAAAAAAGCAGGAAGAATCAATAGAAAGACTTAAAGCTTATGGTAGAGAAAAACATCTAAAACGTGCAAGAAGTAAAGAAAAAGCATTGGATAAAGTAGATGTTCTAGATAAGCCAGAAGCTTATAGAAAAAAAGCTCGTATACAATTTACTCCTTCTGTCCAGAGTGGTAATGATGTTCTTCAAATCAGAGATGTATCCATGGGTTATGGGGAAAGAATACTTTTTAAAGATTTGGATTTAGATATATATAGAGGAGAAAAGGTAGCTCTTATTGGTGCAAATGGTATTGGTAAATCTACATTATTTAAAATAATAACTAACGAATTACAACCTCTTAGTGGTAATATTAAATTTGGGACTAATGTACACGTTTCTTACTTCCATCAGGAACAAAAAACCCTTAATTTAGATAACACAATAATTGATGAGATTTGGGAAAATAATACGCATCTTACTCAAACTACCTTGAGAAATATGTTAGGAGCATTTTTATTTGTTGATGAAGAAGTTTTTAAAAAGATTTCTACATTAAGTGGTGGAGAAAGAGCTAGAGTTGCCATACTTAAACTTATATTATCAAATGCAAATCTATTATTATTAGATGAGCCTACTAACCACCTAGATATTGATTCTAAAGAAGTTCTTGAAGAGGCATTAACTAATTATGATGGGACTATATTTACAATATCACATGATAGATATTTTCTAAATACAGTTGTTGATAAGATTTTAGTTTTAGATGAAAATGGAATTACTGAGTACCTAGGAAATTATGATTATTATATTGATAAAAAAAGGCAAATCCAAGAGATGAGTCTTATAGAAGAAAAAGAAGAAAAAACTAGAACTCAAATAAAAGATGAAAAAAGAAAAGAAAGAGAACAAAGAGAAGTAGAAAAGAAGAATAGAATAAAAAGACAAAACATAGAAAAAGAAATTGAAAAGTTAGAACTTAAAATTGAAGAATTAGATATACTTTTATGTCAAGAAGAAGTATACTCTAATCCAGATAAGGCTAAAGAAGTTAGCCAAGAAAAAATTAATCTAGAAAATAACCTTGCCTCTCTATATGATGAGTGGGAAGAATTTATGTAAAAAGGAGAGGATTATTTGCAAGAACTATTTTCTTTAAAAGACGAAAATAAAAGATTTTATAAAATACTTCTATCTTTATGTATACCTATTATCATACAGAACTTAATTTCTACTTCTGTCAATGTAATAGATACAGTTATGATAAGTAGTTTGGGGGAGGTATCTGTAGCTTCAGTTGGAGTTGCAAACCAGTTTTTCTTTCTTTTTAATATGTCCCTATCTGGTATTACAGGAGGAGCTGGAGTTTTTATTTCACAGTTTTATGGAAAGAAAGATATAAGTAACATAAGAAAAGTCACAGGACTTACTTGTATATTGGCCATTATCCTAAGTTTTGTATTTGTTATTCCTGCTTTGCTAACACCAAAACCAATTATACACATATTTTCTTATGATTCAGAAGTTGTAAAACTTTGTATAGATTACTTTAGCATTGCAGTATTTAGTTATCCATTAATAGCTATAAGTACAGTATTTAGTACTGGTTCCAGAGGTGTTAGAAATCCTAAGTTAGGTATGATTTGTAGTGCATTCGCTCTTGTAACAAATGTTATTTTAAATTATGGATTTATATTTGGTAATTTTGGCCTTCCTGCAATGGGTGTAAAAGGAGCCGCATTAGCAACTGTTATTGCTAGAATATGTGAACTAATTTTAATGATTACTTACGTTTATTTTTATAAAAAGGACTATATATTAAAATTTGGTTTGAAAAATTTAAAAGCTATTGATAGGATTTTTATAAAATCTTTTTCATCAAAAAGCTTTCCTATATTTGTAAATGACTCTGTATGGGCAGTTGGAACTGTTTTGTATTCTGTTGCATATGCAAGAGCAGGTACATCAGCCATAGCAGCAAGTCAAATAGCAACCAGCACAGGTAATTTTTTCATAATGACAGCTGTATGTATTGCATCTGGTGCATCTATTATGCTTGGAAATGAACTTGGGGCTGACCATATTAAAAGAGCTATTGAGTATGCTAAAAAGTTTTCTATACTGGTATTTTTAGCTGGCTTAATACTTGGAATTATTTTAATTTTAAATATACCATTATTATTAAAGATGTTTAGTGTCTCTGATAGTTTATCTTCTGATATAACTAAGATATTCTTCATAATGGGAGTACTAATGGCTCTTAAATCCTTTAATACATTAGTCATAATTGGTATTTTAAGAAGTGGTGGAGACACTAAATATGCTCTATTTTTAGAATTAGGATGTATGTGGTTAGCTTCTATCCCTTTAACTTTTATAGCTGCATTTAAAGGAGCTCCTATATTTATTCTTGTTCTACTCACTTATAGTGAAGAAGTAGTTAAATTTATATTTGGTGTTCCTAGAGCCTTATCTAAAAAGTGGGCTATTAATATAGTAAAGGAAATTGACTAATAACGATACTATACCTTATAAGTATATAATATTTATAAACAGTCTCATTGAAAACAATTAAGATATTTTTTATTTTCAATGAGACTATTTCTATATCCTCTATTCATCTTCCAAAAACTCTTTTACTTCAAATGACAACCTATGTAATTCATCATAATTTAAAATCTCATATGTATTGCTTATTTTTTTTATTATCCCCTTCTCAGTTAATTTTAATAGCGAATAATACCTACTTTTTCTACTAATAGAATATATTTCACTAAAATGGCGAATAGCTTTTATATTGCAGACACTATTTTCTTGTTTTTTAAAAATACAATATGCAATAACTTCTGTGCAAGAAAATAACTCTCTTACCATTCTAGTTTTATATAGCTCATATATCCTTCTTGTACATTTGCTATGAAATAGTGCAATAAAATCTGGTTTAAGATAAAATTCTTCAAAGATATGTTTCTCAAATCGAAATAATTTTATATTGGTCTTTGCAAATATATCGCATTTCAAATTATGTTCATATATATAACTGATTTTACCTATAAATTCATTTTCAGGTACAATGTCAACAAGAAATTTATTTCCCCCTCTAGTCGTACATTCTACTAAAGCAACTCCCTCTATTATGAAAAATACTTCTTGTAAATCTTTATCTGATGCTACAAATCTCTGACCTTTTTTATATTCAACAATTGATACTTGATTTAAATTATTTTTAATAATTGGGTATATGCTTGTTTTTTCTGCTTTCATCAAAGTTCTCCTTTATAGTATATTGTATAAAATGTTTTATTTATATATTTAAATTTATATTATTTTTAATAAAAGACACTATTACTATTAAATTAATCTTGACAAATCTATTCTACTCACGCAGAATAAACTTATACATATATATTTTCATACATTATTTATTTTAATACAATTCTATATTTATGAAATTATTTTATCAATAGAATTTATTAAAATAAATTTTTTAGGTGTATATTATAATTTAATCGAATAGAAATGAAAAATATACATACAGTTTTAATTTTAAGCAACAATTAGGGGGATTTGGTGACAAGATTTAATTATAAGTAAGAAAGTGTCTTAAGGTGACTTTTATAAAGTCATGGATAGACACTTTCTTTTTTATTTGATAAATTTAAATTATAAAAATTATATAGCCCTATACAAGCATTTTATTAGAGGCTATCTATTATATAAGGAGAAGTTAATGAAAAAATCAGTTGCGTTGGTAAATGATAGTAGAAAAGATTTAATAGATTTTTTAGAAAATAATTTAAAATTAGTTTTTGGAGATTATATAAATATTAACAGATACTTTATAGATGAAATAAATGATAATGACATTATAAGTGATGATGTGATATTAGTAATGTCAGTAGAAAGATTAGATAAAATCATAAATAATATATTAGATAAGAAAAAAGTTATTGTGATAAGAAGAACTTTTAAGGAAGATAAAATATATAATTTATTATCTTTACCACAGGGAACAAATGCTCTAATCGTAAATGATTCCGATGAAACTACTCTAGAAACTATAAGTTTGTTTTATAAAATCGGAGTAACTAATATCAGACCAATCCCATATATGAATGACAATACTTATAAAGATATAAAGATAGCTATAACTCCAGGAGTTCCAGAAAAAGTACCTAGCTTTATCTCAGATATATTTGATTTAGGCCATAGATATATAGATATATCAACTTTTATAGAAATAATAAACTTATTACAAATTGATTCAAAAGAAATACAATCTAAGCTAGTAAAATATTCAGAGGAGATAATAAGTCTGGATACTGGTATAAAAGATAAATATAAAGAACTGTTCTTAAAAATAGAAGAATTAGATACAATATTAAACTTGTCAAAGGATGGCATACTATTTACTTCAAAAGATGGTGAAATAAATACATATAATAGTAAAGTAAAAGACATCTTAGACATAAAAGAAGATATATATGGAAAGCATATTGAAGAAATATTTACAGATAGTTTAAAGGTTTTATTAAATGAAAAAGAAATACTGGACAAAGTTATTATATTCAATAAAAAATATATAAATGTAAATAAAAAAAATATATACAATAGAGATGAAAAGATGGGTACATACTATAGTTTGCAAGAAATAACATATATAAAAAAATTAGAACAAAATCTTACTAAGAAATTAAGGGAAAAGGGACAAATAGCAAAATATACATTTAAAGATATAAAAACAAATAGCCCTAAGATGATTGAATGTATAGATTTAGCTAAGAAAGTTTCTAGGTCTGACCTAAGTATACTTATCAGAGGCGAAAGTGGAACTGGTAAAGAACTAATAGCTCAATCTATACATAATAATTCAAATAGAAAAAATCAGCCCTTTATAGCAGTAAATTGTGCGGCCGTCCCTGAGAATTTACTAGAAAGTCAGTTATTTGGATATGATAAGGGAACTTTTACTGGAGGTCTAAAAGATGGAAAGCAAGGATTATTCGAACTTGCTAATAATGGGACAATTTTCTTAGATGAAATAGGCGATATGCCTTTAGAATTGCAAACAAAACTACTTCGAGTTCTTCAAGAAAAACAAATAATGCCAGTTGGCTCTCACAATGTAATTAATATAGATGTTAGAATCATATCTGCTACAAACAAGAACTTAGAACAAATGATTGATAAGAGCCAGTTTAGGGAGGATTTATATTATAGATTAAATACAATTCCAATAAACATCCCTCCTCTAAGAGAAAGAAAAGAAGATATATTAATTATCATGGAAGATTTAATTAATAAGAAATTAGTAATTACACCAGAGGCCAAAAAGCTTATACAAAACTATACATGGAAAGGTAATATAAGAGAACTCCAAAACGTAACATCTTATTTAAATATTATGTGTGATGATATTATACTAGAAAAAGATTTACCCCCCAATTTAAGAACTTTAAATAACAAAAATTCATCATTAAAATTAAAATATAATAAAAATGATATATTAAATATACTTGAGATATTAATTTTAAATAAGGAATCAGATGTTGGAATTGGTAGAGGACTAATTTTAAAGACATTACTAGATAAAAATATCCAAATCACAGAAGGTAAAATTAAAAAAATATTTGAATATCTGAAAAAAGAAGAACTTATAATTTGTGGTTCAGGGAGATATGGAAGTAAAATAACTCAACAAGGAGAAGACTTCTACAATAAATTAAAATATGAAAGTTTGTAAACATATAATATATTAAACAAAGAAATCTATTCAGGTGCAAGACGCTTCCTCAATAGATTTTTTATTTTTCAAATGTGTAAATATAGTACATTATTTCATGTGTAATCAATAGGAATTAATAGGAATAGGATAAATTTAATAGTTCCTATTATTTTTATATAGGCTAATATATAAGCTTATTCTTATTTAAAACAATACTTTTTGGGGAAAATTGCAATAAAATAATCATTTTTATATTTTGTCAACAAACAAATGATTATTTTATTGCAAAATTCTTATAAAAAACAAAATTTATTCCTTAAAAATTATGGCACAATAATTGCTACTATAATTAACCAAACAATAAAAAGTAATTGGAGGAATAAAAATGCAACAGGCTTTAAAATTAGAATATCAAACTAAAGAATTAGAAAAAGATTTTGTAATAGAAAATTGTAATTCTATAAAACCTTGGCTAATAAATGTAAGAAGAGAATTGCACAAAATTCCAGAATTGGCTCTTGAAGAAAACCTTACCAAGCAAAAAGTCATTTCTTATTTAGAAGAAATAGGAATCGATTATATTGAATTTACAAAACACAATGGGATTATGGCATATATTTTAAAAGAAAATGCAGATAAAACTATTTGTATAAGAGCGGATATGGATGCCCTTCCTATAGAAGAAGAAAATAATATACCTTATAAATCAATACATTCTGGAAAAATGCATGCTTGTGGTCATGATGCACATACAACTATGCTACTTGGAGCGTGTAAAGTTTTAAATTCAATAAAAGATAGATTAAACGTAAATGTAAAGTTCTTATTTCAACCAGCAGAAGAAGGCTTTGGAGGAGCAAAATTCTTAGTTGAAGATGGATGTCTAGAAAATCCTAAAGCTGATTATATATTTGGACTTCATGTTATGCCACATATTGAGACAGGATTTATTGAGACAAAGTATGACACATTAAATGCTAGTGTTGACACTATAACGATAAATGTTAAAGGCAAAAGAGCTCATGGTGCATACCCTGAAAATGGTATTGACGCAATAGTTACAGCATCACAAATTGTTACATCCTTACAAACTATAATAAGTAGAAACTTAGAACCAAATAATGCTGCTGTTTTAACTATAGGTAAAATATATGGTGGTGATGCACACAATGTAATATGTGAAGATGTAAAACTAGAAGGCACTTTAAGAACTTTAAATGGCAAAACAAGAAACTTTATGATTGATAAGATATCTAAGATTGTTGAAGACACTGCATCTGCATTTGGATGTGTTGGAACATTGCATGTAAGTGATGAAAATTATCCAGCTGTTATAAATGAAAAGGAATTAGTAGATACTGTTATCTCAAGTACTAAAGAATTATTTGGAGAAGAAAAATTTATATTAAGACCAAACCCTTCTTTAGGTGGTGAAGATTTTTCTTTTTATACAGAACATTGCAAGGGAGCATTCTTTCATTTAGGCTGTAAAAATGAAGAAAAGGGATTAATTTCACCTCTACATACATCTAGCTTTAATATAGATGAGAATTGTCTTCCAATAGGTGTTATGATGCATGTAATGAATACTTTATATTTTAATTAATACAGTAATTAATAAAAGAATAGGAGATAAATTAATATGGAAAAGGCTAAAAAATTAGGGTTATTTAGTATGATATTATTAGGAATTAATAGTATAATAGGTTCAGGTATATTCTTACTACCAGGTAAAGTTTATAACCTAGCAAGTCAAAACAGTATATTTATATACATTTTTGCTACAATTTTAGTTCTATCAATACTTTTATGTTTTGCAGAAGTTGGAAGTATGTTTGATAAAAATGGTGGTGCATATCTATATTCCAAAAAAGCATTTGGAGATTTTATAGGCTTTGAAGTTGGTACCATGTCTTGGGTTATAAGAATTATATCATGGTCTACTCTAGCAGTAGGATTTGCAACAGCTTTAGGTTCATTTTGGCCAGAAGCTGCAACTGAATACAAGGGCTATATAGCAGCAGTATTAGTAACACTACTTTCTATAAATAGTTTATTTGGAATTAAAAGTACAAAGATAATGAATAATGTAATAACTATAGCTAAATTAGTACCACTAATAGTTTTTGTAATAATCGGAATATTCTTTATAAAATTTGAAAATATTGCCCCTTCAGGTAACGTAGTTAACTCTAGCATGGGACCAGCTATCATATTGGTATTTTACGCATTTACTGGATTTGAATCATTTATCGTAGCAAGTGGAGAAATGGAAAACCCTAAAAAAAATCTTCCAATTGCCTTAATAACTACAATATTTATATGTGCAATAATTTATATTTTAATTCAAGTTGTCTGTATGGGTATACTTGGAGATAAACTATTTGAAAATAGTATTCCAATTGCAGATGCTTCAAGTGTGTTTTTAGGTAACTATGGTAAGGTATTTATATCTGTAGCTACATTAATATCTATATTTGGTATAAATATAGGTTCTTCAATAGTAACTCCTAAATGTGGTTCTTCTCTAGCAGAAGAAGGTTCTCTTCCAGCATTTATAGGAAAAACAAATAAATATGATGCTCCATATGTAGCAATAATTATATCTTTAATTTGTTGTATACCACTTGTATTGACTGGAAGTTTTGAACAACTTGCAGTAATGAGCGTAATTGCAAGATTTGCTCAGTATATCCCAACTTGTTTGTCAGTAATAGTTTTAAGAAAAAGAACAGATATTCAAGGCTCTTTTAAGATTCCATTTGGTCCAGTTATACCAATAGTAGCTATTTTAGGTAGTTTATGGCTGTTACAACAAGCTTGGGCAGAAGATATGGCAAAACCTATAACTCAAAATAGAGTTTTAATAGGGTTAGGAGCAATGTTATTAATAGCTCCTCTATACATATTTATGAAAAAAAACAAGGGAATTGAGTTTGAAGATAAAGCAGAGGATTCAAAATTATATATTTCTAGAGAAAAAATTCAATAACATTTTATAGATTATTTAGAGAATGTAATAAATAAAGGCGAAAGCATAGATTTGCTAACGCCTTTATTTTAATATAAGCTATCACCTAGTTTAAAACTGATTCAATATATTCAATAGTTACATCCATTCTTTTAGCCACCTCATTCATTGAAAGTCCACTATCTAAAAAACGTCTACACACAGATGATATAGTTTCCCCAACCTCAATAATATGACCATCTAAATCATAAAATCTAATTGCTCTTTGACCCCAACTATGTTCTACAACCAGATGAATATAATTTATATCTTTCATTGTACTCAATCTTTCAACAAAAGTATCAAAATATTCTTCTTCAAAATATAACTCTGCATCATTTCCATTGAATTGTACTTCATTATCACTCTTATTAATAAACTCTAACCAAAGTTTTTTTTCTTGTAATGATATATTACCTTCTAACACAACATTTTCTCCAAAATCACAGGTTACATTTAATCCTAAAACATCATAATAAAACTTTTTTGATTTCTCAATATCTTTAACCACTATTAAAGCATTTACAAACTTCATATTACCTCCTTGATATACATATATTTTATTTATATCTTATAAATAAAATTAAACTATATAGATTTCAATAGGATATTATATAAATAAAGAAATTACAAACCTTATTGAAATAGTTTAGTTGATTGTATCATATAGTACATATTTTAATCTTGTAAAAAACGGACATCTATAATACTCTCTATACTTTTTGTACCTTTCATTGATAATTGATTTTAGTTGTTTATAAAATAGATTCTATTAAATTTTTTCATATTCATGCTTTACCATATTACATTTACTACAATAAAGTAAACGTAATATATCTTCTAATCATAATTTAAACTATATAAAAAGGATGTCACTCTAGCTTTTAGTGTAACATCCTTTTTAATCTTATATTATTTACTTTTAGAAAGCTGTCTCATGACCAACATAACAAGCTATACCATTATCCAAAAATATATCTTGTAACTCTTCAAGATGCTCTTCATCAACATCTCCCTTATCAGAATACTCATACTCCTTACCTAATTGAATCCACTTTGATTCTCCTAGCCTATGAAATGGTAATAAGTTAATCTCTACCAAATTGTTTTTGTGCATAAAAGATATAATATCACTTATATTTTCAGTACTATCATTAAATCCTGATATAACTGGAACTCTAAGTACCAATCTTCCTTTCCAGTCAGAGTTAGCAAGATTTGATACATTTTCCAATATTAAATCATTATACACACCTGTTTGCTCTTTGTGTTTTTCTCTATCCATATGCTTTATATCAATAAATGCAAAATCAATATCTTTAAATATTTTATTAAAAATTTCATTGGAAACACATGCACTCGTCTCAATAGCAGTGTGTACATTTATCTCATGACATTTCAATAATACTTCATGTAAAAATTCATGTTGAAGTAGTGGTTCTCCCCCACTAAATGTTACTCCTCCATTACTTCTCCAATTATTAGAATCACGTTTAATTACTCTTATAAGTTCATCTACAGTATAAGACTTCGCACATAACTTAAACGCATTGTAATAACATGAGTTGACACATTCAAAGCTTTCACAGTCTTTACATATGTTCCAATCTATAATTGGCTTATTATCAAGATTAAAACTCAATGCACCTTTTTTACATTTACCATGACATACAGTACACCCATCTTCATATTTACAAGATAACTCACTAAACATCATATGGGGTCTTACAGTCCAACTTTCAGGATTTGCACACCATTTACAACTAAGTGGACATCCATTTAAAAATACAGTTGTTCTGCAACCTGGTCCATCATGAACTGAAAAGCTTTGTACATCAAAAATCATACCTGCTAGTTGATTTTGTCTACTCATTAAACATATGTCCTTCACAAGTAATTGCATTTAATGTTGAATATACCCAGTCTTCCTTTTCAAGACCAACACATTTGCCTATACCTTCATCATTAACATCAACGAAATTTTTACAATTTTTACATTTTGGCATCACTTTTAATTCTTCACAAGCTTCATCATCTAAGTTAAGCATTTGTTTTGATAGTCTACAAATTCCTTTTGTAGCATCTACTGCACAAAAATTCATACAATCACTATGTTTTTTCATATTTTACACCCCTTCATACTCTGTTCTAGCAATTACTTCATCCTGTATTGGTTTTCCTAATTCACACCAGTATTGAGTGAATCCAGCAACACGCACCATCAATTGACGATAATTATCAGGATTTTTCTGTGCTTCTTTTAACGTTTTTGAATCCACAACATTGTATTGTATATGGAAGCCACCTTTTCTTAAGTAACTTCTTGTTAAGTCTAATAGTTTTTTAGTACCTTGTTGTCCTTTAATAGTTGTTGGGTGAAGTTTTAAATTCATTTGAGAATTTTGAACTACTGCTTGGTCCCAAATAGTTGCAGACTCAAATAATGCATAAACACCATTTTTATCAGTTCCTGCATATGCAGAGACTGAACCATCTGAATATGTTGTTCCACTTAATCTACCATCTGGAGTAGCTAAAGTGGCAGCTCCTTGTGGCCCATGTGTAGAAACAGATATTTGACAAGGATACATTTTTTTAGCATATAAAGATTGTGCTTCTTCACACACTTTTGCTAACCATACTTCATAGTTTTTAAGAATGCTATCTGCATACAAATCATTATTTCCATATTTAGGTGCATCAAGACAGGCCTTATAGATAGCATCATATTTACCAGTTTTATCTACTTTTACTTGGTCTGCCATAGAATAGTTTCCAACCTCTAAAGCATCTTTAAATCCAAAGTTATTCAAAATAGCCTCTTTCATTTCTTCAAGTGTAAATTCTTTATCATCATATACAAGTTTTTTAAGTGCAGCAAATGAATTAACCATAGTAACAGTACCACAAGTTTCTACATTTAATGTCGCATTATAACGGTATCCCATGTTTCCTATATGTTGACCCTTGTCTAAACAATCTGGTTTTAATAGCGAATTTATTACAGAAGTATCAAACTTTCTCCATATATCTAATTCAATATTATTTGCTCTTTCAAGGACATTTATTGCTTGTTTATAATAATCTTTAAATACTTCTACAACCTCTTCATATGTATCTAGAGGTTTATTATGAGGTTCAAATACTTGCACATTCATACGGTAGTCTTTACCATTCATAAGAACAAGTTCTAATATTTTAGGATTAGCTAAAAAATGCACTCCAGAACCAGCTGTTTGCCCTGCTCCACCTGCTATAGAATATGTTTTCCCATTTAAAGTTAACTGTTTCCAACATCCTGGAGATGTTTCTAGACATCCGCCTAGTGCAAAAGCTCTAGCTTCTTCAACAGTCATACCCTCATCGCCAAATTGTCTCATCATGAAAGTTGTCCCATTTGAGTTGTTTACCCATGCTGGATAACCAGAACCAAGCTTTGTACATTCAATAGCCTTCATCAAGAAATCTTCTGGAAGTTTTTCATCATACAACATAGTTAAACTAGGTTGAGGAGTTCTACATCTCATACTTGCTTCTAATAGTAATTCTTCTAATTCATTTGCTCCTGTAGAGCCATCTTCTCTTAGCCCACCTATAGATAATGTGTTAAATGTATTTCCTGATAATACTCCTCCATTTACTCCTGCTGAAGCAAAACAGTCAATACAAGTAATCTTTATTCTATAAAGCTCTAATAATTCAATTACTTCTTCTTTTGTGATTATTCCTTTTTCTATATCTTGCTCATACCAAGGATATAAGATTTGACCAAAGCGCCCTATAGACATACCAGATATAGCATCTTCGTTTACTGATGCTATATGGATTGTATAAGTCAATTGAAGCGCTTCCCTAAATGTACGAGGTTGTTTGTGTGCAATGTGCTCTAATATCTCCACTAAATCTGAATATTCTTTTTTAGCTTCTAAATCTTTCTCTATACTTTCTAAATATTTTGCATGTTTTGCATAATTTAAAATCCAAGTTTGTAGACCCTCAATAACTTGAACAACTGCTTCATAGAAATATAGACGGTCCATTCCAATAAGTCCATCTCCAGATGCGTTTCCTGCAACTGCTTTCTTACATTCTTTTGCCATTTCTATGATTCCATCTAGCCCATAATTCAAAGGATAAAAATAGTTTATAACTTCTCTACCTTGAGGAAGTGTATATCCTGAATCAAACATACAAATAAGTGTACTCATTAATTTTTCTTTTAAATCATAATCTGGCATCATTTTCTCATAATGAAAGCCTAAATCTTCAACTGATCTTCCAACCCATTCCTTAGCCATTTTTACAAGTACAGGTACTTCTTCTTTTCTCATTCCAAATTTACCAGCTATTGAAACAACATTTCCAAAACTCTCAGTTACATTTCCCCCACCAGAACCAAATTTTGTAAGTTCATCTGCTGTGTTACTAGCTAACTTATTTACTTCTTCTTTCATTTGTTCCCCTTGAGCTACGAAGAAACTCTCACTTACCCAAGGCATTGGGAATGACCCTCTATAGTGGCGTGTTTTTTGCATTACTATCTTCTCGCCTGGTATTATATTTGGTGTCATATGAGAAAAAGCAGATTTAAGAGCTTTAGCTCTTCTAACTACAGGTATATCACCATCTGATTTTCTATATTCTCTATTATACCAATATGGAAATTCCATATCAGCTGTAGACAATGTATTATAATATACATTTAATAAATCATCAGCCCTTTTACTTGCTTTTTTTTCACTAAATTCATCTAAATTTTCTTTATCTTGAAAATTTGCCTTAATATTTTTTGCTTCTAAAATACTTCTTATTTTGTCTTCTTTACTTTGACTCATTTCTTCCCCTCCTTAATCTTTCTATAATTAGTATAAAACTTTTTAATAAGGAAAAAAAAGGGTATATTACCCACTTTTTAAAATAATCTTTCTACAAAAAAATTAAACTTGAAGTAAATTCACACCAAAGATAAACTTTATATCCTAAATGTATTGCAATTCATTAGAATATAAAGGTTATACATCGTTTTACTTCAAGTTTTAACATATACTATATTTATTTTGATTGTATTTATTTTTACTTATATTTATTTTTCTGAAACAATTCTTTAATATATTTATAAATTTATTTCATATTACTGATTTATTTTTAAATTTGGAACTGCATTTAAACTCATATCATGTGTTTTACCATTTATAAAATTATAATATCCTGCACACCCAATCATCGCTGCATTATCTGTGCATAAAATTAAAGGCGGATATTTAACAGTGATACCACTATCTTTTGCAATCTCTGTTATTTTAGCTCTGAGCCCTGAATTAGAAGCAACTCCACCAGAAAGAGTTATAATATTGTAGCCTTTATCTCTTGCTGCTTTTAGTGCTTTAGTAGATAAAACTTCTACCACAGCCTCTTGAAAAGATGCTGCTACATCTTCAACTACTATTTCCTCATTTTTCATTCTTTTTCCATTTAGATAGTTTAACACAGAAGATTTTAATCCACTAAAACTAAAATCATAGCTATCTTCTTCTAAATATGCTCTTGGAAACTCTATAGCATGCTTATTTCCTTTTTTGGCGAGATTATCAATAATAGGTCCTCCTGGATAACCTAGATTCATCGCTCTTGAAATCTTATCAAATGCTTCTCCAGATGCATCATCTCTAGTTTTTCCTAAGATTTCATACTTACCATAGTCTTTGACCTCAACCAAGTGGGTATGACCTCCAGATACTATTAATGTTATAAAAGGAGGTTTCAAATCCTTATGCTCTATATAGTTTGCACTTAGATGACCTTCTATGTGATTTACTCCTACAAGTGGTATATTCAAAGTATATGCAAGTGCTTTAGCATAAGATAAGCCTACTAGTAAAGCTCCTACTAATCCAGGTCCATATGTAACTGCAACATGGTCTATATCATTAAATCCTATATTTGCTTTATCTAAAGCCTCCTGGACAACTATATCAATATTTTCCACATGTTTTCTTGAGGCTACTTCTGGGACTACACCACCAAACTTTTTATGTGTTTCTATTTGGGTAGAGATTATGTTTGAAAGTACTTCTCTACCATTTTTTAAAACTGATGCAGCTGTTTCATCACAACTACTTTCTATAGCTAATGTTATTATATCACTCATAAACTCTACACCTCCTTTAATTGGTTCCACATTATAATTGCATCTTCTTTATTATCACTGTAGTATTCTTTTCTTATTCCACCCATTTTAAATCCATATTTTCTATATAGATTTTGTGCTATTTTATTTGATGCTCTAACTTCTAATGTCATAGACACAATATTATTGTCTTTGCACAAATCAACTATACCTTTTATCAACTTGTCTCCTATTTTTTTGCCTCTGTAGTCACTATGAACAGCCACATTATTTATATGCCCTTCATCAAGTATAAGCCAAATTCCCACATATCCAACAACTTTTCCATCTAGTTTAGCTACTATATACCTTGCTACTTCATTAGATAACTCTTTTCTAAAAGATTCTTTTGACCAATAATCTTCAAAACAATTTTTTTCTACTTCAAAAACTTCATCTATATCTTTAATAGTCATTTCTTCTATTTTTATATCATCTACTATTAGTTTTGTATTATCTTTCATCATTTAGCCTCTTCATTTTTTCATCATATTGTACTTCAGCTTGAGATTTTCTGATATACATAGGATTTATTGTATAACAAGTATGTACATCTATATTTTTATTATATTTACTTAATGCCAAAGAACATAAACTTCCTGCATTAGACACATTGTTAACTGGCGAAGGTATTTTTATATTTTTTACATTCTCTAACCTATCTTTATATTTATATACAGCTTCTCCAACTACTATAAATTCTTCATCACTTGATACTATTTCCTCTAATAAAGTATCAAATTCTACAACATTAACACCCTCTAATTCTATTAGCTCTCCATTCTCAAGTTTATATTTAGCTGAATAGACTTGATTTTTCTGTGCATCTAATATACAACATATCTTCCTCTCACATAGATTCATGTTATTTGCTAGGGATTCCAAAGAATTCACTGCTATTATTGGTATATTATTTACATGAGCCATAGCTTTTACTGTAGCCATACCTATTCTAAGACCTGTAAATGAGCCAGGACCTATACATATAGCTAATAAATCTATATCTTTTATACTTAAATCACTCATGTTCAACATACTTTCTATCATTGGCATAAGTTTTTGCGAATGAGTTTTTTTGTTATTTACTGTAAACCCACATATTAAGCTATCATCTTCTACAACTGACACACTTGCTGCCATAGAAGATGTATCCATACCTAGTATTTTCATTATTTAATCAACTCCTCAACTATCTCTTTGTAAAACTCTCCCTTTGGAGTTAATATCATTTCTCTTCCTTCATCTTTATATTTTAATTCTATATTTAAATATTCTTTTGGAAGTATATCTTCTATTAGATTAGCCCATTCAATTATGCAAATTCCATTTGAATTTACATATTCCTCATATCCAATATCATACATTTCATCACTGCTACCTATTCTATATACATCAAAATGATACAAAGGTACTTTGCCTTCATATTCATTTATTATAGTAAAAGTTGGACTTGTTATATAGTCTTTTATGCCTAATGAATCTGCCAAACTTTGTGTCATTGTAGTTTTCCCAGCCCCTAAATCTCCTACTAAACAGATAACACTACCTTCTTTTAAGAGTTTACCTAATTTATATCCTATTTCTCTAGTTTTGCTTTCATTTTCCAAATATATTTTTGCCATTAATTCATCTCCATTTTGATATAATCGTCATGTGAATTTATATCACTGCTTAATTAATTATAGTATAAGCCTCAATTATTATAAAGTACTTCTATTTATCTTTTTTATCTTTCAATATTAATAATCCTATCTAAATCTTATATACATTCTTCAATATAAATCTTCACATATTCCTTTGCCTTGCAATTCTGCTTTAAGGCTTCTCTACATATTTTCTCAGATTGTTCTTTTACATACTTGAGAGATTTATAATTTTCCTTTACTGCTTCAATGCACATTCTCTCTGTTTGATTTTTTATATACATTAACATCTTTCCATTTCGCCTTACAATTTCTATACATATATCTTCTGTATAGCTATCTATGTAACTTAACACATCTTTAATATTATATCTTTTATCTAGATATCTTATGGCTTTTATACATATTGCTTCTGTCTTATTATTAACGAACTGTAGACTTCTTCCATCTTGTTTGACAGCTTCCATACATATATTATCTGTTTGCTTATTTACATATTGCAATGCCATACCATTTTGATTTACAGCTTCTATACACATTTTATCTGTTTGATTTTTTACATATTGTAGTGCTTTATAATTTTGCCTAATCGCTTCCATACATAATTCTTCGCTCTGCTCTCTAACATATGCAAGACATCTACCATCTTTTTTAATTGCTTCTAAACATATACTCCTTGTTTGAACTTCTAAAGCTTTTAAAATACTTACAACATCTATATTAGAAGAACACCTTATTACTTTTATAATAAGCTCATCAGTTTTATTTCTTACATATTTAAGTGCATTACAGTCCTTTTTTATGGCTTCAAGACATATATACTCTGTCTGTTCTTTTACATATTCTAGTGCTTTATAGTTATATCTTATCGCCTCTAAACATAATTCTTCTGTTTGTTCTTTTATATACTCTAGTGCTTTATAATTCTGCCTTATTGCTAGTATACACATCCCATCAGTTTGATTTTTTATATTTTTTAATTCACGATAATCATACTTTACACTTTCCATATTTTCAATATATTCATTTGTAATATACTTTAAAGACTTTTCCAATTTTGAGTTATCAATACCTATATGAATATTTTCCCAATTACTATTAAAATAATACCCTTTATCATCTAAAAATAAATTTTTCAATTTTTTAGATATGTTCATCTATATACACCCCTATCATTATTAAATTAGATATTATTAATAAATAAAGCATAAATCTTTATTTATTTTTAATAATATCTTTATTTTTTGTTTATTATAAATTCGCTTTGTGTATTATAGATACCTTTTTAGTATTTTAATAGTTAATCGTTTTAATTCTTCCTTTATTTCAAAAATTAAACTTGTCTAAATATTTCTTATTTTATATACAATTTTTGATAAATTAATAAAGCCATAATATATTTAATATATCAATCACAGTGTAGGACTGAAGTTACAAATAAATTATGGCTATTCAATGCGTTTAATTTTAAAATTTTATATTTTCTTGTCTAATTATTTTTTTATTACATTACCCATTTTTTTGTAAAGTGGTAACGTTACTAAGGATATTACAACAGCCTTTAATACATTAAATGGAGCTATCATCCAAATTACAAAAGTAAATAAATCATGAACTTGAGGGTTTATAGCTGAACCTAGACCTATTATAGCATCTAGTCCCATTAATTGCCCATAAAGTGGTAACATTACAAAATAATTCACCAATGAACCAATTATAGTCATAGTTATTGTTCCTAATACAAATCCAATTACTACACCTTTTAAATCTTTACTTCTCTTATATGAATAACAAAGTATAAGTACATAAGAGCCACCAATTAATATATTTGCAAATTCTCCTACTCCTCCAGTTGTTGTCGCTGTTATCATTTGTAGTATATTTTTTACTACAACTACACCAAATCCAACTAATGGTCCTAAAGACATTCCGCCAAATATTGCTGGGATATCTGATAAGTCAATTTTTAAGAAATCTGGAAAAATACCTGGTATTGGGGCTTGAATAAACATCAATAAATAAGATATTGCAGATAAAATTGACATAACCACCAAAGTTCTTGTTGAAATCATATTTCCTCTTTTTACTGTATTTTGCATAACTACTTTCCTCCTAATCAATAGTTTATATTTTTTAGGAAAAACAAAAAACTCGAAGATCCTATCTTCGAGTTTTTATGGACATAGTTTAAACAAACTAAAATAAACTTATTTATATTCCATAAATATCTTCTCTCATCCAGACTTTACTGTCGGCTTTGGAATCTCACCAAATCAACCACCTAAGTAGTTCGCGGGCTATACCGCCGGTAGGGAATTTCGCCCTGCCCCGAAGATCTTCTTTGATTTTTTAATTTTCCTTACACTCTTATATTAGTTAATTTTTTAATAATTGTCAAGTTATTTTTTCTCATATACTATTTTTCCATTTATTATAGTGTAAAGCACATTACTTTGAATCTCTAGTGGGGAATTATCCCATATTACTATGTCTGCATCTTTACCAACTTCTATAGAACCTACTTTATCTTCTATTCCTAAAGTCTTAGCTGGATTTATTGTAATTGATTCTATTGCCTTTTCTTCTTTCATACCATGTTTAACAGCTATGCCTGCACATATTGGAAGATATTGAACTGGTATCACTGGATGGTCTGTCATTATACATACATCAAGACCTGCATTTGAAAGTATTCCAGCTGTATTAAATGTCAAGTTTCTAAGTTCAAACTTAGACCTTTCTGATAAAGATGGGCCTACTATTACAGGAAATCCTTCTTCTACTAATTCTTCTACAACAAGATGACCTTCTGTACAATGGTCTAATGTAAGTTTTAAGTTAAATTCTTTTGCAATTCTTATTGCTGTAAACATATCATCAGCTCTATGAGCATGTGCCTTAAATGGAATTTCTCTCCTCAATACAGGTATTAAGCTTTCCATTTTTATATCATATTCAGGCTTTTCACAGTCTTCATCATCATGGCTCTCATATACATCAATATCCTCTAGATATTCTTCTGCTTTTTTTAAGTTCTCTCTAAGCAAAGCCGCTATAGCCATTCTAGTCTGTGGAGATTTATCATCTTGACCATAACAACTTTTTGGATTTTCTCCAAATGCTATTTTAGATGCAACTGGATTTTTTATTACCATTTTGTCAATTCTTCTTCCATATGTTTTTATGGCTATACATTGACCACCCATAACATTTGCACTTCCAGGTGTTGTACATACAGAAGTTATACCACCTTCAAAAGCTTCTTTAAATGTTCTATCCATTGGATTAATACCATCTATAGGATTTAGTTGTGGTGTTATTGGGTCAGTTTCTTCATTTCCATCTGCCCCTTCAAAACCTATGCCATCTTCCCATAGCCCCAAATGAGTATGAGCATCTATAAATCCAGGGAACACAAGTTTATTACTTGCATCTATTATATCAACATCTAAAGGTGCTATTAGATTTTCCCCTATTTCTATTATTTTTCCTTCATCTATAAGGATATCTCCTTGAATTATTCCATTTGTTACGGTATTTATTTTACCATTTTTTATAAAAATCATTCATTTTCCTCCTGATTTTCAAGACTCTCGTATTTCTTTCTAACATTGTTTTTTACAATATAATTTTACACTTTTTTAATACTTATATATTCTATAAATCATACTTACAAATATAGTATCAAAAACAAACATACATAAGCTTATTTATTTTTTCATTGATAGAGCTACTCTCTTTTTATTTAAGTCAATTCCAATAACTTTTACATCGACTATATCTCCTACTGTAACAATACTCATAGGGTCTTTTACAAAGCTATTACTCATTTCTGATTTATGGACTAATCCATCATTTTTTATTCCGATATCTACAAATGCACCAAAATCTACAACATTTCTTATTGTACCTTTTAAAGACATTCCTTCTTGTATGTCTTCAATTTTTAAGACATCAGTTCTAAGAATAGGTTTTATTCCTTCTTCTCTTGGGTCTCTTCCTGGCTTTTTAATTTCAGATATAATATCTCTTAAAGTGACTTGACCTACTTCCAGTTTTTCACTTAATTCTCTCAATCCAATCTCTTTTATTCTCTCATCTATTTCTTCTATATTTTTATTTTTTATATCATTTAAAGAGTATCCTATTATCTCAATCATTTTTTTGCATATATCATAACTTTCAGGATGCACACCTGTATTATCTAGTGGGTTTTTACCATCTAAGATTCTCATAAATCCAGCACATTGAGTAAATGCTTGAGGTCCAAGTCTTTTTACTTTTTTAAGTTGTACTCTTGATGTGAAGTCTCCATTTTCTTCTCTATATGCTATTATGTTTTTTGCAATGGCCTTACTTATTCCTGCAATATGCTCTAGTAGAGAGTATGATGCTGTATTTAAATCTACTCCAACACTGTTTACAGAATCTTCAACAACACCATCTAGTACTTCTTCTAGTCTCTTTTTATTTAAATCATGCTGATATTGACCTACACCTATACTTTTAGGGTCTATTTTTACAAGCTCTGCTAATGGGTCTTGTAATCTTCTAGCTATAGATATAGCTCCCCTTATTGATACATTTATATCTGGATGTTCTTCGTTCGCAAGTTCAGATGCCGAATAAACAGAGGCTCCAGCTTCACTAACTATAACATATTGTACTTCCCTATCTATCTCTTTTATCATTTCTGATACAAAAGTTTCTGATTCTCTAGATGCAGTACCATTACCGATTGAAATTATATCTATATCATATTTTTCAATCAATCCTTTTAAAACTTTCTTTGCCCCTTCCACATTATTTTGAGGGTCTGTTGGGTATACTGTTGTATAATCTAATAGTTTACCATTTTTATCTACTATAGCTATTTTACATCCAGTTCTAAATGCGGGGTCAAATCCCATAACTACCTTGTCTTTAACTGGTGGTTGAAGCAATAAACTTTTAACATTTTTTCCAAATACACTTATAGCTCTTTCTTGAGCTATTTCTGTTAAATGATTTCTTATTTCTCTTTCTATTGATGGAAAAATTAATCTTTTATAAGAATCTTCTATTGAGCTTACGATTTCTTCTTTATTTTTGAAATTTTTATCATTTACATATTCATTTATTATGTAATTTAAAACTTTATCATTATTTATTTCTAACTTAACTTTTAGGAAGTTCTCTTTTTCTCCTCGATTTATCGCCAAAACTCTATGTGGAGCCATACTCTTTACTGCTTCATTATAATCATAATACATATCATAAACTGATTTCTCATCAGTAGAACTTTTGCTAACTATCATGCCTTCTCTTAAAGCTAATTCTCTTATATATTTTCTAATCTTAGCATCATCTGAAACTAATTCTGCAATTATATCTCTCGCACCTTTTAATGCATCTTCAACAGAAAGAACTTCTTTCTCCTCATCAATATAATTCTTTGCTTCTATTTCTATACTATCTAGACTATTCTCTAGTATTGACAATGCTAAGTTTTCTAATCCCTTTTCCTTAGCTATTATTGCTCTAGTTCTTTTCTTTTGTTTATATGGAGCATAGATATCTTCTACTTCTTGTAATGTCTTTGCTTTTTCTATATTTTTTGTTATTTCATCTGTTAGCTTTCCTTGCTCATCTATTAGTCTAACTACATCATCTTTTCTACTTTGAAGGTTTCTTAAATACATCAATTTTTCATGAAATTCTCTTAGTGTGACATCACTCATCTCACCAGTCATTTCTTTTCTGTACCTAGCTATAAATGGTATTGTATTACCCTCATCAATAAGTTTTAATGTATTGTTTATTTGCTCATCTCTAAGATTAAATTCTTTTTTTAAGATTTGATTTATATCCAATTTTTTCACTCCTAATGTTAGTTTTTTCATAAGTATAATAATAAACAGAACGAAGGCTGAGGGTTGTCGTCCTCAGCCTAAGTGCTGTAAGTGCATAGTAAGCACTAACCTTCTTATACATATCTCTTAATTACAGTGCATATTTATTAAACTGTTTTATTCATTTTTAAGTATTCATTAATAAATAGGTCTATATTTCCATTCATTACACTATCTACATTTCCAAACTCAGCATTTGTTCTATGGTCTTTAACCAATTTATATGGTTGAAAAACATATGACCTAATTTGACTACCCCATGTTATTTGTGAATATTTCCCTTGTATGTCTTCTATTTTTTCTTTTTGTTCCAATTCTTTTAATTCTATCAATTTTGCCATCAAAAATCTCATAGCTCTATCTTTATTTAGATGTTGAGACCTCTCATTTTGACACTGAACTACTACACCTGTAGGGATATGTGTTATTCTAACTGCTGAATCAGTTGTATTTACATGTTGCCCTCCAGCTCCAGATGCTCTATATGTGTCTATCTTTAAATCTGATGGATTAATTTCTACTTCTATGTTCTCATCTAGCTCTGGTGTTACATCTATAGATGCAAATGAAGTATGTCTTTTTCCTGATGGGTCAAAAGGAGATATTCTTACCAACCTATGAACACCTTTTTCACTCTTTAAGTATCCATAAGCATTTGTTCCCTCTACAAGAATTGTAGCTGTCTTTATTCCTGCTTCAGGGTCTGATATTATATCTAAAAGCTTAACTTTATAGCCCTTGCCTTCTGACCATCTTATATACATTCTCAAAAGCATCTGAGCCCAATCTTGGGCATCTAATCCACCTGTTCCAGCGTTTATAGATAATATGGCATTATTTTTGTCGTACTCTCCACTTAGAAGAGTTTTTATTTTAATTTCAGATAATTTTTCTTCTATTGATTCTATGGACTTTTCTATATCCTTTTCTACAGAATCATCCTCTTCTTCTAGACCTATTTCAATTAATACTTCTATATCTTCTAATAAATTTTTTAAACTTTCATATTCTTCTAGTGTCTCTTTTAAAGATTTATTTTCTTGAAGTACTCTTTGAGCAAACTCATTATCATTCCAAAAATCCTGTTTGTTCATCTTTTCTTCATTAATCTGCATCTTTTCCATCAATGAAGCTATGTCAAAGAGAAACCCTCAATTCTTCTAAATTTGAAGCTATTTGCTCCACGCTATGTCTATACTCTTGTATCTTTAACATTTAATCCTCCAAGATTATCTACCACAACAGTTTTTATATTTTTTACCACTTCCACAAGGGCATAAGTCATTTCTTCCAACTTTTTCATCTTTTTTAACTGTTTTACTTGTTGGAAGTGTCCCATCTGATGGTGAAGATAGATTTTCAACATCTACAACTGCTTTTCTTTCCACTGGAGTTTCTATTGTTATATTAAATAAATATCTTACAGTATCTTCTTTGATATGTTTATTCATTTCATCAAACATGTCAAAACCTTCCATTTTATAAGCAATAACTGGGTCCTGTTGACCTACAGCACGAAGACCGATACCTTGACGTAATTGGTCCATAGCATCTATATGGTCTATCCAATGGTTATCAACAGCTTGAAGTAAGATTACTCTCTCAACCTCTCTCATTCTTTCATAGCCTACTTGTTCTTCTTTTGAAGTGTATATCTTCATAGCTATTTCATAAACTTTTTCTGTTATTTCAACTGGATTAAGTTTTTCTATTTCTGGTATCTCTATGCTACCTTTTGGTAAGAACAGATTATACATATGCTCTTTAAATCCATCTTCATCAAACCCTTTATCTTGTGTATAAAGAGTCACAGCTTCCTCTATTATAGAATGAGTCATTGACTGTATTTGCTCTTGTAAATCTTCACCTTCTAATACACGCTTTCTTTCTGCATATATTATTTCTCTTTGTTTATTCATAACATCATCGTATTGAAGTACATGCTTTCTTATTCCAAAGTTTTTACCTTCAACTTTCTTTTGTGCTCCTTCAATAGATTTAGATAATATTCTATGTTCTATTGGCATATCTTCTTCAAGACCTATTTTATCTACAATTCCAGATATCCTATCACTTCCAAACAATCTCATAAGGTCATCATCAAGACCTATATAAAATCTTGAACTACCTGGGTCACCTTGACGACCAGCACGACCTCTCAACTGGTTATCTATTCTTCGAGATTCATGTCTCTCTGTACCAATTATAGCAAGTCCACCTGCTTCTACAACTTGTTTTTGTTCTTCTTGTGTTTGTTGTTTAAACTTTTCAAATAGTCTTTCATACTCCGCTCTAGCTTCAAATAGAGTCTCATTACCTTTTACAGGTATACCTTCTATTGGAGTATCTACCCTATTTACTATTTCCTCTTTAAATCCATTTCTTCTCATTTCTCTCTTAGTTAAGAAATCTGGGTTTCCACCTAAAACTATATCTGTACCACGACCAGCCATATTTGTAGCTATTGTAACAGCGCCTAATCTACCAGCCTGTGCTATTATCTCTGCCTCTTTATCATGATGCTTAGCATTTAATACTTCATGTTTAATGCCTTTTTTCTTTAATATTTGTGATAATAATTCTGATTTTTCTATCGATACTGTACCTACAAGTATTGGCTGATTAACTTTATGTCTTTCAATTATTTCTTGTGCTACAGCATTAAATTTACCTATTTCACTTTTGTATACAGAATCTGGTAAATCTTCTCTTACCATAAGCTTATTGGTAGGTACTTGGAAAACGTCCATTTTATAAATTGCTTTAAACTCTTCTTCTTCTGTTTTTGCTGTACCAGTCATACCAGAAAGTTTTTTATACATTCTAAAGTAGTTTTGGAATGTTACAGTAGCTAGTGTTTTAGATTCTCTTTGTATTTTAAGACCTTCTTTAGCTTCTATTGCTTGGTGTAAACCTTCTGAATATCTTCTACCAAACATAAGTCTACCAGTAAACTCATCAACTATTACTATTTCTCCATCTTTAGCAACATAGTCAACATCTTTCTTCATTATTACATGCGCTCTTAAAGCCTGATTTATATGATGGTATAACTCTGTATGAGATATATCAGTTATATTATCAACATTAAAATATACTTCTGCCTTTTGTATACCTGATGCTGTTAGAGATACCGCCTTATCTTTTTCTTCTAATTCGTAATCATCTGGTTTTAGAGTTAACACAAATGTATTTGCATCTGAATATAAGTGAGTTGATTTGTCGCCAGGCCCAGATATGATAAGCGGTGTTCTAGCTTCATCTATTAGTATAGAGTCAACCTCATCCACTATAGCATAATTTAATCCTCTTTGAACTCTTTGCTCTTTGTGTATTACCATATTGTCCTTTAAGTAGTCAAATCCGTACTCATTATTTGTACCATAAGTTATATCACAATCATATTGCTCTTTTCTAACTTTTGGATTTTGACCATGTATAATAACACCTACACTCATTCCTAAAAATTCATATATTTTTGCCATTTGGTCTCTATCACGTTTTGCAAGGTAATCATTTACTGTTACAACATGTACACCTTTTCCTGTAAGGGCATTCAAATAAACAGGAGCAGTTGCAACCAAAGTTTTACCTTCACCTGTTTTCATTTCGGCTATTCTTCCTTGATGTAACACTATACCTCCAACCATTTGGACTCTATAGTGTCTAAGTCCTAACACTCTCTTAGAAACTTCTCTAACTACTGCAAAAGCTTCTGGAAGTATATCATCTATACTTTCATTATTTGCTAATCTTTCTTTAAATATATTTGTCATATTTTTAAGTTCCGAGTCTGCCATAGATTCAAATTTAGGTTCTAATGAATCTATTATATCAACAGTTTTATTGAACTTTTTTAATTCTTTTTTATCTGCCATGTTGAATAAATTATCCATAAAGCTCATATTTTACATCTCTCCTCGTTCTTTATTGTACTATTATTCATTTTACCATAAAAACTATACTTTTAATATTAATTTAAAAAGCTATCGATAATTTATTTATCGATAGCTAATATGATTAAATCTAAATTGCTTTATTCATGTTCTATTATACCATATCCACCATTATGACGCTTATAAACTACTGCTATTTCATCTGAATCTATATTCTTGAACATATAAAAGTCATGTCCTATTAACTCCATTTGTAATACAGCTTCTTCTTCGCTCATTGGTTTAACACTAAATTTTTTACGTCTTTGAATTACTAATTCTTGATTTTCATCCCCATAATCTTCTTGCTCATCAGCTAGATTTATTTCTGCATCTTGGAATCTTATGCTCTTGTTGTCTTTATGTTTATCTTGTAATCTCTTTTTATATTTTTTTAATTGTTTACTTAATTTATCATATACAACATCTATAGCTGTGTATAAATTTTCCTGCATATCTTCTGCTCTAATTATAGGACCATTTACAGTAGCTATTGTTACCTCTATTTTTTGTCTTGCTTTTTTAGCACTTACTGTAACTTTTACATCAGTGTCTGGATGAATGTAATTATCTAACTTACTTAGTTTGTTTTCGATTTTACTTTTTATTGCATCAGTTAATTCGATTTGTTTTCCAGATATAATTATGTTCATAAGTACATCTCCCTTCAATTATGCCAGTATAAGAAAATTTATACTTTAAATAATATATTCTACACGAACTTTCATAATCCTCTTTTTATTATTAACTTTTATGATTTTTTATATTCAATTGATAGAATTATTTATCATTTTTAGTTATTTAAAAACTTATGTGGATTAATATTATTACAACTACCTGTGGATAATGTGGATAAAATTGTTAATAACTCTTGTATTTGTTTATTTAAAGCTATTTTTGCTACTGTTTATATCCACAAATATCTCCATTAATTGTTTATTAATATGTGAATTCATGTCATAAGTTGGTAATTTTAGGAAATTATATGTATTATATGCCGTTCGACTTTTATAAATTTTTTATAAATATAAACCCTCTAAAACCTCCATATTTTATTTTTTCTTTCATTATTAGTATTCAAGACTATATAAAAGTAGTAAAGCACCTCCAACAATAATTTCATACTTAATACCTATTATCATGCATATACCCAAATTATAATTAACTCACACTCATTATTTAGATTAAATATTTAATGTTTGTATTATTTTGAAATTATATTTACAAGCTGTTTAAGTTTTTGTTTATCTATATCTTCAAAAGGACTGTTATTTATTCTAATAGCTGTACCAAAATGAAAATTGCTTGCTTTAGTTAATTCCTTTATCTTCTCTATATTATTAAAATTAAGTCCTCCACCTAAAAGAATTTTTATATGATTAGAATTAAGTATCATATTATTTATTGTTTGTATGTTATCAACTATATTGCCCTTTCCACCTGATGTTAATATATTTGTAATTTTATTATAATCCTTCAAAATTTTAATACTATCCATTATACTTGATTCATCTATAGCTCTATGAAATGTAACATCAAGATTATCACAACATTCTAACAAAACATTTAAATTTTTTTCATCTATGTTATTGTTTTTATCTAACATACCAAATACAACTCCATTAGCACCAATATCTTTAATTATGCTTATATCTTTTTGCATGATTGTTATATCTTCTTCACTATAAGTAAAACTTTTTGCATGATGTCTTATCATTACATTCACAGGTATCTTTACACTGTTAACAACTCTTTCTATAAGACCAAAACTTGGTGTCAATCCACCTTCAGTTAAAGCACTAACCAGCTCTATTCTATCTGCGCCACAATCTTCTATAATTTTAGCGTCTTCTACTGTCATTCCTATTATCTCTAACATAATTACTCCTTCGCCAATTCATATATTGCATTTGCAAATATCTTTGCATTTAAAATTATATCTTCTATATCCATGTATTCATCAGGATTATGAGCTATTCCTTTTTGTCCTGGAAATGAAGGTCCAAATGGAACTATATTTGGCATTACTTTTGCATATGTACCTCCATTGGTTGTTACTGGA
Source organism: Clostridioides sp. GD02367 (assembly GCF_045900275.1). Classification (NCBI taxonomy): domain Bacteria; kingdom Bacillati; phylum Bacillota; class Clostridia; order Peptostreptococcales; family Peptostreptococcaceae; genus Clostridioides; species Clostridioides sp. GD02367. The sequence continues at coordinate 173,049 of NZ_JBJODK010000007.1, forward strand.
GTTCCATCTAATAATGTAACTCTTTCATATGCTATCTGAAGTTTTTTAATAAGCTCACTCTCTTTATCAAAATATACAGGATTAAAATTAGAAATTACTTCTACTTCAATACTATTTGGAAAACTAAATTTTATTTCATCTAATACATTTTTTAGTTTATAACTAAAATCGTATTTTACCTTTATATCCAATATAATATCACTATTCTCTTTATTTAACTCTTTATATGTAACAAGCACATTTTCAGACATGTTTTCTATAAAGCCTAAAAATGTGTCTTCATAGGTATTTTTGCTTTTGATTCTAATCTTTGCCACTCCTTTTTCACCATATACAACAGGATACTTGCAATCTGGTGTAAATCCCATAAGAGGAGCTTTTTCTTTTTCTAAATAATATGGTATATCTTCAAATCCACTCTCTTCGTTTGTACCAAAGATTATTCTAACTTTTTTATCTAAATCTAAAGCCAATTCTTTAATAGCATACAATCCATATAAAGCAGATATTATAGGTCCTTTATTATCTAATACTCCTCTACCATAAATTCTTCCATCGACTTTTTCTCCTTTATAAGGTTGATACTCCCAACCTTCACCTTCATGTACAACATCTACATGACCAATCACGCAAATGTAATCTTCACTCTCTCCATATTCTGCGTAACCTATATAATTATCTAAGTTTCTAACCTTAAATCCCAATTTTTTTGATATTTCTAATGCTTTATTAAGTGCTTTACCTACTTTTTCGCCAAAAGGGAAGCCATTTTCTGACTCCCCTTTAACACTAGGTATTTTTACAATATCTATAATATCACTTAATAAGTCTTCTCTTAATTCATCTACTTTATTATTTATGATATTCATAAAAATCTCCTTATTATAAAAAACTCTACATTATTATATGACTGATTTATTCTTTCACTTCTATTGGAGCTTTTATTCTAGCTTCATATGCTTCCATCCATTCATTTGATATAACCTTATGTATAGTTTTCCCGTTTACTCTATTTGAAATATAGACTGTAGGTGCTTCTTCCTTAGTTACTACTGAAAAAGTAAAATCAGCTATATTTGTAGCTACTCCCCATTCGCCCTTATTGTTCATGGCAACTAGTGATAAATCACCAGCTTTCCCTCTTCTTTTAATAAGCTGTTTATCAAGTTCATTTACTGCTATATCACAAGCTTCTTGTGGATGTTTCCCTTCTTTCATAAGTCTAACTATTTCATAAGATATACATCCCTTCATCAAGTCTTCTCCTAGACCAGTAGCTGTAGCTCCTCCTATACTACTATCAACAAAAAATCCCGAACCTGATAGTGCAGAATCTCCTATTCTGCCTCTTTTCTTCATAAATAATCCACTTGTTGAAGTAGCTGCACACATCTTCCCATTTTTATCTAAAGATATCATTCCAACAGTATCATGACCCGAATATGGACTTAATCCCTTGTCTAAAGTTTCTTTTTTTCTCTTTTTATAATGCAACTTTGCTCTGTCAGTCAACATATTTTTTCTTTCAAATCCATTTTTATGGGCATACTCTTCAGCACCTATTCCGACCAAGAAATTATTTACCTTCTCATAACTAAGTTTTCTCGCTATGCTGACAGGATTAGAATAATCCCTTATCCCAGCAACTGCTCCAATATCTAATGTATTACCATCCATAAATGCAGCATCAAGTTCTACCTCACAGTTTTCATTTGGAAGTCCTCCATAACCAACTGACTTATAGAATGGATAATCTTCGACTCTTCTTACAGCAAGCTCTACTGCATCTCCTGCTTCCATACCTTTTTCCAAACTCTCTGATGCCTCAGTTATACCTTCTAGAGCCATTCTCCATGTTGCTATCATTCCCCACATGTCAAAATTCCCCTCCTTATTATATAGATTCTAGTAATCTGTTTTCATTATAAATATTATATTACTTAGATTTGTATTAATAACAAAATTCTTCTCTCATTAAAGTTATATCCTCTTTATTTGCCATTGATTTTGCTAATTTACATATGTTGTTTAATGAATCGTTAAGTCCAATTCCACCTTTTTTTGGTGTTTTAACTATACATATATCATTTCTATATTCGTTTATTATATCTATATTTTCTTCTGACATAGCTGCAAACGCTGATATATCAGTCTTATCATTTATATTTTTGCATAATATAGCTGACATCTTAGAAAAATTTTCATAATTGAAACTTGGACCACAAATTACTACATCAGGATTTAATTTTTTTACCATGGCTATCATTTTGTTTGTTACATCTTCTTCATTATTTATAAAAAATTCGTCTCCACAAAATAATGTAGCTATTACTTTAGAATCATCTAAAAATGGTTCCATCATTATACCTGGACCTAATGGGCTTGATTTTCCAGCAGGAGGTATATTATTTTTTTCTTTTCCTCCAGCACCAGCTTGTATTTGATCCAATATCATAACTATTTTTTTCATAATATTCCTCCTATAATACTAAATCATCAAAAGATATATCATCATCTTCCTCTTCAACATTTGTCTTTTCTTCTCTCAAATATTGTTTGTCCAGCATTTTTATAAATGGCATATACATAAATATTCCTAGTACAAGAAGTGCTAATTGTAAGACAGCCCCTTGCCATCCTGTTGTTAGAAAACCAGAGAATATAATTGGAGTTGTCCATGGTAATTGGACTCCATTTGTAAGTGGTACCAAACCTGCTGACATACAGAAATAAGCTATTATTATATTTATTGTTGGAACTATTGCAAATGGTATCAATAATATTGGGTTAAGCATTATTGGTAGACCAAATATCAATGGCTCATTTATACCAAATATTCCTGGTAAGATTGATAATTTTCCCATTGACTTTATACGTTTACTTTTACATATTAATAACATAGCTATGACTAATGATAGTGTACTACCAGCTCCACCAAATGTTGCAAACATATCTTGGAATTGACCAGTTATTATGTTTGGTATTTTTGAACCAGCTTGAAATGCAGCTAAATTTTCAGCTGATAAAATCTTTAATATAGGATTATATACAGCTCCAACAACACTACTTCCATTTATTCCAAAGAACCAGAATAAGTGTAAGAATATGTAAGCAATTGCCATAGCACCCAAGCTATTTCCTAGTTTTAACAATGGCATCTGTAAAAATTTAAATATAAATTCATGTATACTCCCATATGGTGTAGCTTCAAAGGCTATCTTAACTAAAAAGAAGACTATCATAACTATTGCACTTGGTATTAATGCAGCAAATGATTTTGATACAGTTGGAGGAACTCCATCTGGCATTTTTAATGTCCATCCTTTTTTGACAACTGCTGCAAATAATTTTACAGAAGTTATTGCTGTTATCATACCTACAAACATTCCTTTAGAGCCCATCCACCCCAGTGGTATTCCTGTGACCATATAAACTGATGTTGTTCCTTCTGGTGTATATGGTATCACAAATGGTGTTACTATAAAAAAAGCAACTATTGCAACTGCTGCTGATGCTATTGGGTCTACATCTATTTGTTTTGCATAAGAATATCCAATTCCTAGAACTGCAAGTAGAGTCATTACTTCAAATGTCGCTACAGTTGGTTGTTGTAATTTGACAGCCCAATCTGAACCAAAAATTTGGCCTACAAATTCATCCCATCCTTTTATCGGAAAATTTGCTACCAATAAAAATAACGAACCTATTATTAATAATGGTGATGATACTAAAAAACCATCTCTAATTGCAATTAATAATTTATTTTTACCTATTTTCTCAGCCAATGGCATAAGTATTCTTTCCAATTTATTCATCTATCCACCCTCATTTCCAATTATTTTCTATTATAATCCTACACTTGTTTAGATTTTATTAACTTTATAGCAAGTTTTAATACTTTTTCACCATTCATAGTTCCATAATCAGCTTCATTTATCATATCTATAGGCTTACCTTGTGCTTCAAACTTTGGCTTTAATTCCTTTAACATGTACTTAACTTGTGGCCCTAATAATATACAATCTGGATTTTTTTCTGCAACTATTTTATCAATTTCTGCTATCGGAAATGCTTCTACTTCTATTGGTAAATTATGCTCATCAGCTACCTTTTGCATCTTACCTGCAAGCAAACTTGTTGACATTCCAAAACTACAAAATAAATATACTTTTCTTTTCATTCTTCTAAATCCCCCTTAATCTTTTTTATTTTAATTTTTGAATTTCTTTTCTTAATATAATCATTTCTTTGATAAGATTTCTCTCGCTCATACAAGTCATTAAATGGTCTTGAGAGTGAATTAACAATATAGATATATCTGACTTATCTCCTCCAGCTTCTTTTTGTATAAGTTCAGTTTGTACTTTATGTGCCTTTAAAATTTCTTCGTTTGCACTTTCAATCAATTCATCTGCTTTTTTAAAATCGTTTTCCTTTGCACAACTAAGTGCTTCATAAAGCATGGATTTTGCATTTCCAGCGTGAATTATAATCTTTAAAACTATTTCTTCCATTTTTTCCTCCTAAGTTGCTTCTCTGCTTTTAGATAGTTTATATCTTACAAATATATAATATCGTATAAAAACAAAAAAACATGCACAACTTTTTCCATCACATGGAAAATTTTGTGCTTATTTACATCTCACTATGAATTTTAAATAAGAACATCTTTTATTTTTGATATATCACACTTACTTAGAGTATCCAACATACCTTCATCTTCTGTTAAACTAGATATTTCTTTAAATAACTCTCTAAATATTTTTCTATCATCATCCTTTTTGTAAGCTAATAAAAGTATAATATTTATATCTTTTCCATTTCTAATTTTTATTGGTGTCTTTAATCTTGCAAAACATAACACAGATTGCTTTATGTATTTCATATCTCCATGAGGAAATAGTATTCCTTTGCCAACATTGGTTGGATATGATTTTTCTCTTGTTATAATAGATTCTAAATACTCTTTTTCAGCATAATGCTTTTCAATTAACAAATTAGTTAGATATGTTATAGCTTCATAAATATCATCGTGTTCTAACTCTCTTATTAAATAATCAGACATCATTAATCTATTCATAAGCTTGTATGATGTATCTTTTTCTTTTATTTTATTTGTAAATTCCTTAAGTTTGTTTTCATCTTCATCAGTAAATAACGGCGTTGTTATGAAAATTGGCTTTTGAATATTTTCATATTCTTGAAATGCAATTATAAAGTCTATCATTTTATTGAAGTTGTCTCTTTTTAAATCTTCCTCTCTTAGAGTTTCAACAATTTCTATATTATCAAATCTCTTTTCTATTTTCACTTTTAATAACATACTTACCCCAAAACTAAATGGGCATACGATACTTGCTTTCTTATTTGATTCCCTCTTATTATATTTCCTTTCTAAAGATGTTTGAAAGTGGAGTGTAAGATAACCTATTTCATCTTCTGTTATTTGTTTTCCTTTTAATTCAATTCCTATTGAATTTGATATTACTGTGAATAAAAAGCAAAATTTAGTTTTTATATTATCTAAAAGTGGATTCTCCAAATATACATTACTTTTCATTTGGTGCATTGTAACATTTAAATGACATATTAATTGCTCATAAAGCAATATATCATTATTGAAATTTATTCCTGATTCTTCTGATACTAAATTTATAATTTTTTTTGTATATTCTACTAACTCTTCATTTAAATATAATGCTCTTTTAGTGTTACTACTATTTATTTGCTTATTCATACCAAATATTAAGGATTCTATAAACAATTTTTCTTCATGATTTAACACTATAGATAAATTAGATTTTAATTCATCTTCTATATCTAAAATAAGCATTTTTAATTTGAGCTCTTTCTTGTCATTTAATACCTCCAAAGAATTTCCTAATCTTATTCGTATTATATTTATAAGTAAAAACAACATTAATTGTCTGAATGATATATCTGTAAGTCTTATATCCATATTCTCTTCTATGGTAGACATTATATTTTTAACAACTATTATATCTACTATATGAAAATATTCTATTTCATCTATATTTAGCCTATATTTATCTATGTACTTAAACAAGAATGATACTAACATTACTCTTATGTCTTTCTCATCTCCTTCAATACATATACCACTGCCTTTTTTAGTTAATACATTTAAGTTATAATTATTTAATAACAATGATAATTTACTTATTTCTTCTCTGACAATATTTTTATTTATATATAATTTGTTAGATAAATCATTTAAGGTGATTTTCTTATTGTTACAAAGCAGTAAATTCAATATCTCAACTTGCTTATGTAGCTCACTATTTACTCTTTTAACTTCACCTCTTAACTTCTGATTTACTAGTATTTTATCTGTATCATCTCCACTAAATTTAACTCCTATGTTAGGTTTCCTTTTTATATAAGCATTACAGAAAGTAGATAACCAGTCATCAATATATTTGCAATCATTTCTTATTGTCCTTTCTGAACATTCAAAATCATTAGCAATCTCATTTACATTTATAAAATCTTTTTCTAATAGCAATGTCGTTAACAAGTTTTCCTGTCTTTTGTTCAAATATATCACCTCTTTATGACCTAATTTTAATTTATTATACACAAAAAAGAGCTACACATAAAAGTATTATGCTAGCTCTCTTTAATATGATATTTAGCTGACCTGGTTTTTGACCCCACACTCGCCTACTGGAGGGTTCGCTTGGGTTCGCCGCACTACTACTCTCTCTCGATTTTATTACCGGTAGGTCTTACTTCTAAGCCGCACCATGATCATTAACCCAATTTTTAGTGTTAACTTACGTGGATCCTTTTGCCTGCGACTGGCTTGGACTTTCAACCACAGACCTAAATATCACTTATTCATTTTAATATTTTAAATTAAAATTGTCAACATATAAGATTATTCCATAACATAATTATCACTTGCTCTTGTCAGTAGAGTCAATACAAATACCTTATTAGCACCAGATAACTTTAGAAGTTTAGAAATTTCATTTGTTGTCAAACCTGTAGTAAATATATCATCTATTAAAAGTAAATTTTTATCATTTATTAATTTTATATTTTCTTTAACTTCAAATACATTTTTTAGTTCTTCTTTTCTTTCTTTTTTGTTTAATTTATAGAGCATTCTTGTATATTTTTTTCTACTTATACAATCTAATAATGGAATATTAAGTATCTTACTTAAATTAGACGCTATTTTTTGTGCTTGATTAAAGCCTCTTTTGTTCAACCTTTTTTTATGAAGAGGAACAAATAGTATATAATCAAATTTCAAGTTTTCTAAATGCAACTTTTCTTTCATTATCTCAGCTATATACCTAGCCATAAATGTTTTCTGATTATATTTTAGCCCTAATACTATCTTTTTGGTTACATCATTATATTCAATACAGGATATAGATTTATCAAAATAAAAATCTTTATTAAAACAGTAACTACACTCTTCAAAAAACTCCTTTTCAATTGAATGATGTATTATTGGTTTTCCACATTTCATACAACCATCTTGTATAAAATTCATTTCATTAAAACAGCTTTTGCATATTGAATAAGTATTTGTTTTCTTTATGGATTTATCACAAATTATGCAACTTATATTCTCAGGATATATAAAATCCAGACATTTATTAATCATGTTTTGTAAACGCTTAATAAAATTATCATTTCATATTTTCATATTTATTCTATCAACAGCCCTTCTCGCTTAAATTTATTTAACTTATATCCTAAATTTGAATACCTTTGATTCACTCTATTATTTTTTATCATATATTCAAGATACTTTACATCTCCAACTAATACAACTAATTTTTTTGCTCTTGTTACAGCTGTATATAACAAATTACGGCTAAGTAACATAGGTGGAGCCCAAGTTATTGGTAATACTACAACTGGAAATTCACTTCCTTGACTTTTATGTATTGTTGTACAGAAACTATGGTCGATTTCATCTAATTCATCATATAGATAAGATACAATTTTAGTTTGGTCAAATAATACATATATGGTTTTCTTATCTTTATCTATGTGGTAGACATATCCAATGTCTCCATTATAGATGCCTTCTCCACTTTCTTTTTGGTCTTCTGTCTCCCATTTTTTTGTATAGTTATTTTTTACTTGCATTACTTTATCGCCAACTCTAAATAGTCTTTTAGAAAAACTTTCTTCAACTTTAAATTTTTCTTTTTTGTTAAGATACTTCTGTAACTCTATATTGAGATTAGTAACTCCTAACTCACCTTTTCTCATTGAAGATAAAACTTGTATATCTTTTAATTTATCAACTTTATAAAATTTAGGTAATCTTTCATTAACTAATCCTATTATTTCATTTAATATTTCTTCATTAGTAGATTTTCTTATAAAAAAGAAATCTTTCTCTTTTGTATTTAAATAAAGAGGTTCTCCATTGTTTATTTTATGAGCATTTACAATTATCATGCTCTCTTGTGCTTGTCTAAATATTTCATTTAATTTAACCACATTTATAATATTAGAATCAATCATATCTTTAAGTACATTTCCAGCTCCTACAGAAGGTAATTGGTCACTATCTCCAACCAAAATAACTCTTGTTCCTAATTTTATAGCTCTAAGCAAGTTGTACATTAAAATAATATCTACCATTGATACCTCATCAACAATGATTACATCTGAATTTATTGGGTCTTCTTCATCTTTGAAAAAAGTTAAATCATCATCTGTTGAGAAACCCATTTCCAACAATCTATGTATAGTTTTTGCTTCTTTATCAGAAGTTTCACTCATTCTCTTTGCTGCTCTTCCTGTAGGAGCTGCTAAGGTGACACTTTTACCATTATTCTCAAATATTTCTATGATAGAATTAATAGTGGTTGTCTTACCAGTTCCTGGACCACCAGTTATAATTAATACGCCACTATTAATAGATTCTTTGACTGCTAAAATTTGTTTTTCTGCTAGCTTGATTTTTTTATCTTCTTCCAAAATATTAATTTCACTATCTATATCTATTTTCAAGTCTTCGAATTCATACTGTGATAGTTTTACTATTTGGCTACATACTCCATTCTCAGCTAAGTAGTATGGCATAAGATATATAAGATTTTCATTGTTTACTTTCTCTATATGTATTTTTTGATTATAAACTAGCATCATTATGCACTCTTTTATTATTTCTCCTTTTAGCTCCAATAATTTTTCCGAATCTTGTATTAGGATATGCTCTGGTAAATATGTATGTCCATTGCTTAGAGATTTATTTAAAGTGTATAAAATTCCCTGACAAACTCTATCCTTGGAATTTTTATCTATACCAATTTTATTGGCTATACTGTCAGCCACCTTAAATCCAATTCCTCTTATATCTTCAGCAAGTTGATATGGATTTTTATTTATAACTTCTATTGCACTACTTTTATATTTCTTGTATATTTTTAGACAGTAATTTGGTGTTATTCCAAAAGGAGATAGTTCTATTATTATATTTCTCAGTTCTCTATCTTCTTCATAACTTTTTACTATTTGTTTTACCTTTTTACTCCCTATACCCTCTACTTCTTGTAGTCTCTCTGGTGAATTTTGTATGACATTTAGTGTATCTACACCAAATTTATCAATTATTCTCTTAGCCATTTTTTCACCAATACCATGTATCATTCCAGAAGATAAATAGACATAAATTCCTTCTAAGGATGAGGGTGTCACTGGCATAAAACTATTTACTTCAAACTGAGTACCATAAATCTTATGGTTTACCCATTTACCTTCAACTTCTATACTTTCTCCAGTTGCCAAAGTAGGCATACATCCTACAATTACAATTTCATCTTTTTCATTTACTAGATGAGCTATTGTATATCCATTGTCCTCATTTTTAAAGACTATTTCACTTATCATTCCTTCTAATTTTTCCATTTTTATCTCCTAAAAATACTAATACTCGCTCCTGTTAAGTCAGTATGTTTTATATGTCAAACTGTGATAGTTCTAGAAAAGTTTTTATATTTTTATACTTAACGTAATTTCCAACTATTATACATTTTATCAGAAACAAAAAAATTGTGCATCCAAAAATATGACACCTTAAAAAACAGGTGCCATATTTTAATAACTATTTTATTTTAATCACTTTATGTGTAAACTACAAATTAAATTTCATAAAATTATCCTAATACTAACTTATTTCAGATTTATTTTCCTTATATCCACTGGTCTTAGTAATTCTTCTATAAAGCATACATAGTAAAATTAAAATTCCCATGTAACCTGTATATGGATATAGAGTTCCTACTAGTTTATCAAATGGTAATAAGCCTCCTATACATGCTAATATACTTACTACTATTGTTATAATTCTAAATTTAGGATGGTCATCTTCTACAAATCTGTTAGTTACTGACCATAATAGTGGAACAGCTGTAGTGTATATTCCTAATAAAAGTACTACTGAGAATAAAACACCTATTATTGGAGATATTTTATCAGCTAAGTAAAGTGCTGGTATCTCTTTTGTATATATATTTCCTATGTCTGAAAGCAATGCTAGATTCATCATTATAGCTGCTGCCATAAGAGCTATTCCTCCTACTATACCACCCCATACAGCATCTTTTTTGTTTACTGCAGAAGAGCCCATTCCTGTTAAGAATGTGATTACTATAATTACATTATAACAAGTATAAAGCACACCTGAGAAATACCCACTTGATGTAGCAGTTTTAATGTTTAAACTATCAACCATAGCCCCAGCATTTGGTAAAGCATCAATATTACTACATAGACTAATAGCTCCTACTAAAAGTGTAAATATTATTATTATAGGACCTATATTACCTAGTATCTTAGAAAGTCTTGTTAGACCTAAAGAAACAGTTATTAGGGAAACGATTGCCATACCAATCCTACCTACATATGGATTTAATCCATAGTACTCTGATAATGTAGCTCCTGCCCCTGCAATCATTATTACTAGTGTTCCAAATAAGAACAATGGTCCAAACCATTCAAAGAATGTACCAAGATATTTTCCACAATATACTTGATAAATCTTTATTGGCTCCTTAAGTTTTAGCTCTCTTCCTTTATCTATAACTTCTGCTCCAAACCATGAAAATAATACCATAGATATTATTCCACCTATAATACCAGCATATCCATAAAACGTAAAAAATTGCAATATCTCTTGACCAGTTGCAAATCCAGAACCTATTACAGTAGCTACATAAGCTCCAGCAAAACTTATAACAGTTTTAATATTTACTTTTCCTGACATACACTACTCCCCCCTAATTAAAATAATTTTTAAAGTGTAAGTTTATTAAGATTATATTAGATGTATTGTTGTGATATTTCAATATATTTTCAATTATTTAACAGTAGTTAACACAATCTTAACCATTCTTTAACATATTTTCCATGATATGTACTGATTTAGTATAATATTAAAAAATATAATACACTAATCTAATTAAATACTGTTTATCTATTATATGATGGGAAATTAACATTTATTAAAAATATTTAATCTACAATAAAAAAACTGTTAGAATATAATCATAAAATTACATTCTAACAGTTTATTAATTAAAAATTATTCACCTAAGGCATCTTTTCTTAATTGCTCAACTTTGTCAATTTTTTCCCAAGGTAAATCTATATCAGTTCTACCAAAATGACCATAAGCAGCAACTTTTTTGTAAAGAGGCTTTCTTAAATCTAAGTCTCTTATTATAGCTCCTGGTCTTAAATCAAAGTGTTTTTCTACTAATTCAACAAGTTTTTCCTCTGAAACTTTACCTGTCCCAAAAGTATCTATGAATATAGACAACGGTCTAGCTATACCTATAGCGTATGCAAGTTCTATCTCGCATTTATCTGCAAGACCAGCTGCAACAATATTTTTAGCAACATATCTAGCTGCATAAGCAGCAGATCTATCAACTTTTGTAGGGTCTTTTCCTGAGAAAGCTCCTCCACCATGTCTAGAATATCCACCATAAGTATCTATTATTATTTTTCTTCCTGTAAGACCTGTATCTCCTTGAGGTCCTCCTATAACAAATCTTCCTGTTGGATTTATATAAATTTTAGTTTCTTCATCAAGTAATTCTGCTGGTATAACTGCTTTAATAACATGATTAATTATATCTTCTCTTATTTTATCATTTGATACTGTTTCACAATGTTGAGCTGATATAAGAACTGTATGTACTCTTACAGCTTTATTTCCTTCATATTCAACAGTAACTTGAGTTTTTCCATCTGGTCTTAAATAATCAACTATACCTGTCTTTCTAACTTCTGTAAGTCTTCTTGATAATTTATGAGCTAAAGATATTGGAAGTGGCATTAATTCTGGAGTCTCATTACATGCAAATCCAAACATTATTCCTTGGTCTCCAGCTCCGACTTTTTCTATTTCTTCTTCTATTTCTTCTCCAGTCTTACTTTCTAGACCTTCATCAACTCCCATAGCTATGTCTCCAGATTGCTCATCTATAGAAGTTATAACTGCACAAGTATCACAGTCGAATCCATATTTCGCTCTTGTATATCCAATTTCTTTTACTGTTTCTCTTACTAGTTTAGGAATATCTACATAAGCAGATGTACTTATTTCTCCTGCTACTAAAACTAATCCAGTCGTAACTGTAGTTTCACAAGCTACTCTAGATTGTGGGTCTTTTTCTAATAATGCATCTAATATTGAATCTGATATTTGGTCACATATCTTATCAGGATGTCCTTCTGTAACTGATTCTGACGTAAATAAATGTCTTGCCATTTTTATTCCCCCTTATACATTCTCAATTTTTATTATAGGTTTTACCTTATTTTTAATTTTAGAAATTTTACTCAAAATAAAAAACCTCTCCTTTATAAGAAGAGGTTAATAATCGTAATCGCATACTAATTAACTGACCTCATCTTTCAAGACTTTTGTCTTGTAGGAATTAGCACCTTTTCCCATTTGGGTGGTTGCTGGGCTTCACAGGGCCTATCCCTCAGCCGCTCTTGATAAGGTAATCAAGATTTAAGTTTTGTTTTACTTTACTAGCTTACTATTTTTTTAAAATTTTGTCAAGATTTTTAGTCATATTTTTCCCATTCCTTTTTTTGTAAGACAAATAAAATATTATCTCTATCTGAAATTTAAAGTTAGGTCTTTTTATTGTTTTTTATTCATATATTTTTTTGAAGGGGGTGTTCCTATTGTATTTAGCTAAAGTAAATTACAGCGATGATGATGTTATACAGATGCTAAGTTCAGTTCTAAAAACTATAATTAATGAAAATACGATTGTTGTTTGCATAGGAACAGACAGGGCTATAGGTGATACTTTAGGCCCTTTAGTTGGAACAATACTTAAGAACAGTAAATTTAAATACCCCGTTTACGGTACACTAGATAACCCTATTCACGCCTTAAATATATATGAGTCTTTAGATACTATAAAAAATACACATATACAAGGTAACTTCTTGGCTATAGATGCTTGCTTGGGGTCGCAGAGTAACATAGGTAATATACAAATTAGAGAAGGACCTATCCTGCCCGGAAAAGGTGTTGGCAAAAAACTACCTCAAATAGGAAATTATTCTATAGTAGGAATTGTAGATAAAATTGATGAAAATAATAGACTTTCATTTAATAATATACGTCTTAGCTTTATATTGGACTTAGCTGAAACAATAGCCTTAGCTTTATTAGTATCCACCTAAGTCCAATGTGAAGTAACTGATAAAATTTTTTATATAAAAAGGTAGATATTTTAGAGTATCTAATTGAATACTCCAAATTATCTACCTTTTTACTTTTATATTGTGAATTTTTACTTTTCCACCAAAGCGAACATTAATTCACCTTTACAGACAAGCTCATCACCAACATATGCCTTAGCATCTGCCTTAGCTATATTTCTTCTAAGAGTTGTCATTTCAACTTCCATAGTTAATGTGTCTCCTGGTCTTACTTCTCTCTTAATTCTAACCTTATCTATACCTGCAAATACACCTAATTTTCCTTTATTTTCATCTACAGACATCATTGCAACTCCACACACTTGTGCCAAAGCCTCTACTATCAATACTCCTGGCATCAATGGATATTCTGGAAAGTGACCTTGAAAAAATGGCTCATTCACTGTTACATTTTTTATACCAACAGCTCTTTTCCCAACTTCTAACTCTGTAATCTTGTCCACTAATAAAAATGGATATCTATGTGGTATTAATTTTTTTATTTCATCTATATTTAGCATTCTTAACTCTCCTAATTATTTTCTTCTAAAAGACCCACCTGTTTCAAGTAAGTCTATTGAACCCAAAGCTATTCCTGTCCCTTTTGCAACACAAGACAATGGCTCCTCTGCTATTGTAACAGTTATCCCTGTTCTTTGTTCTATTATTTTATCCAATCCGTATAATAATGAACCTCCACCAGTCATTATTATACCAACATCTCCTATATCTGCTGCTAATTCAGGGGGTGTTTTTTCTAAAACAGCATGAGTGGCAACTACTATTTGCTCAACACATTCTCTAAGTGCTTCTAGCATTTCTGTTGAATTTATAGTTATAGAACTAGGAAGCCCTGTAATTAAGTTTCTTCCTGTTATCTTCATATATTTTTCTTCTTCTCTCTTAAATGCAGAACCGATTTCAAACTTAATTTTCTCTGCTGTTCTTTCACCTATAAGAAGATTGTGTTGTTTTTTCATATACTTAACTATAGAATCATCAAATCTATCTCCACCAACTTTTATAGATTCACTTACAACAGCTCCTCCTAGAGATATTACGGCTATATCCACAGTCCCTCCACCAATATCTATAATCATATTACCATTAGGTTGTGATATGTCTACTCCAGCTCCTATGGCTGCTGCTATTGGTTCTTCTATGATATATACTTCTCTAGCTCCGGCTTGTCTAGTAGCATCCTCTACTGCTCTTTTTTCTACTTCTGTAACACCAGTTGGCACACATACCATAATTCTTGGCATGAAGAATCTTCCAAATCCTTTTTTATCAACTATCTTATCTATAAAAGATTTTAACATCTTCTCAGTTACATCATAATCCGAAATTACACCATCTCTTAAAGGTCTTATAGCAACTATATTACTTGGTGTTCTTCCTATCATTTTTTTAGCTTCTTCTCCCACAGCTAAAACAGAATCTGTCCTATTATCTATTGCTACAACAGATGGTTCTTCTAAAACGATTCCCTTACCACTAACATAAACAAGTACGTTTGCAGTACCTAAATCTATGCCTATATCAGCTCCAGCCATTTTTTCAACTCCTTCATTTATATATTAGATTATATTATAAGTCTACTTTAATACTCCTATAATAAAGCATATACAAAAAACTCGCTTTAATCAAGAGAAAATAAATGTTTTGAGGGTATTATTATTTTGCTATTTATAATTATTTAATATATTTATTACAATAATCTAATTCAATAAAAAAAGTAGGTTTTTAACCTACATTTTTTTATGTTCCTTCTCATACTTTAATTTAGTTGCTAATCCCCCTCTAATATGTCTCTCTGATTTATTCTTGTCTAGCACACTTTTAACTTCTTTGGCAAGGGATGGATTTATTTCCTTCAATCTTTCTGTAACATCCTTGTGAATTGTACTTTTACTTACTCCAAATGTCTTGGCGGTTTGTCTTACTGTAGTGTTTTTTTCAAGTATATATTTTGCTACCACTATGGCCCTTTCCTCTATATGAGATCTCAAAGATTACCCCCCTCACATAATAGCTTTAATGATATATATGTAAAAACACCAAAAAATATAACAAGCTTAACCAAATATGATTAAACTTGTTATACTTTTACTTAATTAGACTCATTGGGTCTATAGATTTCTCTCCATTATATGCCTCTAAGTGTACATGGATACCCTCTTCACTTTCTATTTGAGAAGTACTTCCTACAGTACCTAGAGATTGTCCTTCTGTTACCTTTTGTTCTTTTTTAACACTAACATTTTCATCTAAATTTGAATATACAACTACAATATTATTGTCACTTTTTATTTTTACTGATTTTCCATATTCTTCATCATCAAATACATCTACTACCATTCCGTTTAATAGAGATTTTATTTCTTTACCTTTAGTACAGCTAACATCTACACCTTTATGAGTCTCCCAGACATCTAGTGTTTTTGAATAACTAGGTTCTTTTTCTGAATATCCTCTTATTATTTTATCTCCAATGTAGTTTAATTTTGTTGTACTCGACTTATTTTCCTCTTT
This sequence comes from Clostridioides sp. GD02367, assembly GCF_045900275.1. Lineage (NCBI taxonomy): Bacteria > Bacillati > Bacillota > Clostridia > Peptostreptococcales > Peptostreptococcaceae > Clostridioides > Clostridioides sp. GD02367. The sequence goes on from NZ_JBJODK010000007.1 coordinate 189,315, forward strand.
TGACTTAGCTTTTTCTAAGTTTTGTTTTGAATCTGTTGAAGTGGGAATAGCATCTTTCTTATCTTTTTCAATTAAATGTATTTCCTCTTCACTATCTTTATTAGCATTTTCTATCATGCCTTTATTAGAAGCTAATTTATCTACATTATTATTTGTAAACCAAACTCCACCTACTGCTAATAAACAAACACATACAAATAAAGATAAATAAAAACCATCTTTTTCTAATAGCTTTTTCTTCATTTTGCACCTCCAAATATATTTCTACATTTGGATTATTGACGTGTTTTTGGTATTTTATACAATTATTAGTATATATCTTTTATTTTTGTATCTGTGTAGTAATGTGATAATATATCATAATATTTATAGCCTTCTTCTGCCATTCCTTCTGCTCCCCACTGGCTCATACCAACACCATGACCATATCCTTTTACTACAAAATCTATGTATCCTTCTCCAAACTTTATGTCAAAATTTGCAGAGTTCAACTTAAAAACAGTTCTAATGTCTTTTCCAGTCAACTCTTTATTTCCTAGTTTTATTTTCTCTACAGTTCCTGCATCACTTCTTTGAGTTATTGAAACTTGTTTACTTAAATTATTTGCATCTATTACAATAGTACTATATGCTCTTCTAAGACTCTTGACAAAGTCTGTATTACTTATTTTAAGTGTGGATGCAAACTTAGGAGAATACTTATCATAAGGACTTTCTACAGATTTTAAATAAGGATATTTTGCAGAAAATACTTCTTCACTGTTTTCTGTTTTTCCTGAAGATGTAGAAAAGTAAAGAGGAAGTATTGCCTTATCACTATAAGTTATTATCTGTCCTTTAGTTCCTCCAACTGCTTCTTGGATTTTAGAGTATTTGTTCTTAATCCATTCTTCTCCATTTAACTTTTTGAGAGTAGCATAACTTTTGTATTCCTGACAGTGCTTATAGTCAGTACATACTACTGCATTTTTATGTTTACCTGATTGTCCATGCTCTTGCTTATATACTACATATGTTCTAGCTGCCACAGCTTGAGCTTTTAAAGCTTCTATGTCAAAATCTGAAGACATCTCACCAGCTATCACTCCACATAAATAATTTTCCATGTCCATTTTTTCAGTTTTTCCTGTTATATGATTGTACACATTGATGATTGGTGTTTTTTTATTTACAGTTTCATAGTTCACTATCTTTTTTTCTTCTTCATTACTTTCTTCTTTAATATCGCTTTTTTTAATAGTTTTGTTTATAGAAACTGACTTCTCTGGTTTTTCAGTTAGTTCTACATTTTTATAAGAAACTAAAGTTATAAGTGATGGAACTAACACAGAACAAGTCACGAAACCTAACAAAACAACCAATGGGTTCTTCATATACTCTCCTCCTTAGCTTTTAAAACCTTGTATTTAAGTATATGAACAACCCTATTAATTTATAACTTTCTTCTCTAAACCAATTATTAATCTTCTACTATTTCGATTCGACCACCTAATGCTGTTATCTTCTTATCTATATCAACATAACCTCTTTGAATATGGTATATTTCTCCTATTTGAGTTTCTCCTTCTGCTATAAGACCACATAAAATAAGTGCTGCACCTGCTCTTAAATCAGTAGCATTTACTGCTGCACCATGTAATTCATCTACACCATTAACAACAGCACTTCTTCCATCTATTTTTATATTAGCTCCCATTCTATTAAACTCTGCAACATGCATAAATCTATTTTCAAAAACAGTTTCTATAACTACACCAGTTCCATTTGCTACAGTAAGCATAGCCATAAATTGTGCTTGAACATCTGTAGGAAACCCTGGATGTGGTAAAGTCTTTATATCTATTGGTTTTAACACCTTTGGACCCACTACTCTAACAGAATTGTCCATCTCTGTAATTTCACAACCAGCTTCTCTTAATTTAGCTACAACTGGCTTTAAATGCTCCATTAAAACATTTTCAACAGTTATATCACCTTTTGTCATAGCTGCTGCAACCATATAAGTTGCTGCTTCTATTCTATCTGGAATTACATTATGTTCTGCTCCTTTTAGCTCTTTAACACCTTTTATCTTTATAGTGTTAGTACCTGCACCTTTAACATCTGCTCCCATTTCATTCAAAAAGTTTGCTAAATCTACTATCTCTGGCTCTTCTGCTGCGTTTTCTATTATTGTAGTACCTTCTGCTAAAGAAGCCGCCATCATTATATTTTCAGTTGCTCCAACAGATGGGAAATCTAGATATAATTTATTTCCTACTAATTTTTCTGTTGCTGCTTCAACAAATCCATGGTCCATCTCTATGTTTGCACCTAAAGCTTTAAATCCTTTTAAATGTAAATCTATAGGTCTTGTTCCTATAGCACATCCTCCTGGCATAGAAATTTTTGTACTATTAAATCTAGCAAGTAATGGTCCCATAACCAAAAAAGAAGCTCTCATCTTTCTTACAAGCTCATATGGAGCTTCACAAGTCTTTATATTACTTGCATCAACAGTAAGTGTATTTTCTTTATATTCAACCTCTGCTCCTACATGTCTTAATAAATCTGATATAACATGAACATCTCTTAAATTTGGTACTCCATTCAATGTTGATTTTCCGTTCGCTAATAAAGTCGCTGCTATTATTGGTAAAACTGCATTTTTTGCACCATCTATTTTAACACTACCTTTAAGTGGATTACTCTTTTTTACTATTATCTTAGCCATATTTTTTGATCTCCTCATAATTAATAATCTAATTTTATAATTGGTGTGGCAATATATATGAGTGTTTTTCCTTCATCCTCATTATATCTAATTCCTATATTTAAATTAATTTTTTCCCCTAAATATTCTAAATCATCATCATTTAATACTTTACTATATGCTGTTACTGATAAAAAGTTTACGTCTTTAACTTTATCTATTTGCTTAGCATTCATATTATATAATATTTTTTGTAAAATATCATCATATTTGTTGTTTTGTAACCTTTTTGTGTATTCTCCAACAATACAAGCAGACACATCTACTTGAGATGAATATTTATTTAACACATTTTCTACGTTACTATAAATATCCTCTTTATGTTTATATACTTTGTTATCCAATATGTCAACTATTATGTAACTTTCTTTATTATTTTTATTTATTCCTTTTATGGAAATTTCTTTATCGCTACCTTTTATAGTAGCACATAATTGCATTTTATCGCCATACCCTTTTTGATTCCAATTTATTCCTTTTCCATCTAGCTTTAGATTGTTAATTATTTCTATAAAAATATTACGAAATTCTTTATTTGATAAATTATAATTTATAACAGAATTAATTTTAACATTATAAAATTTAAAGTCTGCTTCCGAAATTTCAAGTGCATTAGTTAATTTATTATACCTAGTATTTATACTTGTATCTGCATAAGATATCGTCATCCCTATAGTCATTAATATAAAAAAGCATATAGCTAATTTTATCCTTTTCATAATAAAAAATCCCCCTTAAATATGTTTTTCCTTATAACAGAATTATTAACAAATTTAAGAGAGATATACTTTCTCAATAGGTATTTTTATGCATTTTGCAATTTTATATTCATTAAATGTTTCTCAAACTCTTTGATACCAATTCTTTCTAATACTTTACTTATTCTTTCTCCTGGACTTGCTAATTGTTTATATGTATTAAATACATCTTGAACTAATTCTTCTATATTATCTTCTGTATACAGATTACTAAGTCTGTCTCCAAATCTATAACCTCTTCCCATTCTACCACCAAGATAAACAGCTAATCCTTTTTTATCAACTTCCATAGCTCCAAATGGACATACCTGAGCACATTTTCCACAATTTACACACTCTTCTTTATTCCACACTAGTTTCTTATTTTCCATATATACTGATTTTTGTCTACAAGATGATGTACATAATCCACAATTTTTACATTTATCTTCATTAAATTTTACATATACTTGCCCTACAATACCTACATCATTAGTATTCGCTTTTGCACAATTGTTTGGACATCCAACTAGAGTAATCTTAGTTTTAGATGGTAAATCATATCCAAAATATAAATCATGTAACTTTCCACATAATTCTTGTGTATCATATATTCCATGTTGACATACAGTACCTTTACATGCAACTAGTGGTCTTACTTTCTTTCCTGTACCACCATGTTCTAAACCTACAGTTTTTAAATCGTCTTTTATTGAATCTATATCTTCATATTTTATCCATGGTATTTCCACAGCTAGTCTAGTAGTAACACCCAAATAACCTCTACCATATTTCTCAGATAACTTTGACAAGTTAATAAGTTGTTCTGCTGTAAAGTTTCCAGCTCTACTTAATATTCTTATTGAGAAATATCCTTCTTGACTTTGAGCCAATATCCCCTCAGCTTTCAACTTTGCTTTTTCATCTTTGCTAATCATCTCTTACACCTCATAATATAAATTTATAATTCTATACTGCTAATAATATGTTTAAATAAGTCTATATTTATATAATCATATTCTAACTCTGTTTATATTTTAAAACATAACAAAGGTATATTCAACTTATTAAAGAGAATACACCTTTATGTTAAGTAATTCTATTGTACTTTAAAAGGCTCTATTTATATGCTCCAACTTCAATTTGATTTGAGTTATCAAGACTCCATCCCATCCATCCATCACTATAAAGAGATGTTTCTTCAACACCCATTACATTTGCATATGTTAATACCTCAGCAGCACGCCATCCACTTCCACACATGAATATAAGCTGTTTATTCACATCTATACTTTCTTTATTCCACATTTCTAAAATCTCATATTTATTTCTCATTGTGTCATCAATATTACGATATTCTTCTAGTGAAACACTATCACTACCTGAATGCCCATATAAAGCCCCTGGTACACGTCCCTTTTTATCATAATATGTATATCCAGATATTTTACCTATATGCTCATCCCAAGTACGAATATCTACTAATGCACATTTATTTCTTTCTTTTAGTCTTTGCTTTAATTGAGATGTTGTAACAATTAATTGCGGGTTGACTGGAATATTTGCTCCAAAATTAGTGCATGAATGCCTTGAGTTACTAGTAAATTCTAATTCATATCCTGCTGATATCCATGAATTTATTCCACCATTTAAAACCCTTACATCTCTTACTCCTATATATCTTAATATAACAGCTAGTCTATAAGATGCCATAGTTGTACTGCTTGAAACTATTACAGTATCATCCTTCGTAAATCCATAATTTAATGCAAACTGAGTCAGATTATTATCATTGTCTAGCATCCATGTTGGAGGTGGTTCTATAATATCAGTATTTATATGAACACTTGTAGGTATATGACCTTTCGCATACGATTCTTTTTCTTCTCCCCAACTTGCTTCAATCATTTTTATATGTTTGGAATTTTCAAATGTCTCTGGTATTCCCCCATCCAGTATTTCTTTTATTATAGAAGCTGGTACTATCATTTGATAATTTTTATACCTTTCCATTGGAAGATTCTCATTCTCTGCCCATTGATTAACATCATATTTATATAAATACTTATATCCCTTTTTAAACAAATACTCTGCTACAAGTAAAGCATCTTTTCCATTGGCATCATATAATACTATATTTTTATTTAAATCAATTCCCTTAGTTCTCAGTGCTTGCTCTAGTACTTCATCTTTTTTATCTGAGTATACACTTAACCAATTAGCAGAGAAATCTACAGCACCTTTTATATGTCCTCCTCTTTTTACTCCATCTAACTTCCATCCATTATATGCATCATTTAAACGAGTATCAACTACAATCCAAGATTTATCTTGTATTTTTTCTTGTAAAATTTCAGTAGAAATTGATTCAAGATTAATAAAAAAATCTTCTTTATTTTTCTTTTTAAAATCATCCGACATAATTTATTCTCCTATTTATAATATTTTTTTATTTGAAATTATTTCATTAAATTAAAACTGTTTTCTCATAAAGTATTAAATTAATTATAACAAAAAAACATGCTTAATTCTTATAAAAAAGCTCATCCTATAAAATACAAACAATAGAATGAGCTTTTTAATAAATATTATCTATTTAATTTTTAATATATTTTTATTCAACTGTTACTGATTTAGCTAGATTTCTTGGTTTATCAACATCGCATCCTCTTAATACAGAAACATGGTAAGCAAGTAATTGCATTGGTACAACTGCTAATATAGGAGATAAAATATCATCTGAATTTGGTATATAGATTATTCTATCAGCAGCTTTCTCAACATCCTTATTGTGACTTTGAGCTATAGCTACCACATAAGCACCTCTTGCTCTTACTTCCTCCATATTAGAAACCATTTTTTCAAATAATTTTTCTTGAGTAGCTATAGCAATTACAGGAGTTCCTTTTTCTATTAAAGCTATTGTTCCATGCTTTAATTCTCCTGCTGCAAAAGCTTCTGCATGTATATATGAAATCTCTTTTAATTTTAATGAACCTTCCATTGCTAAACTATAATCTATTCCTCTTCCTAAATAGAATGCATGATCAGAACTCACAACTGTTTTAGCAATTTCTTTTATATATTCTTCGTTATCTAGTATTTCTTGTATCTTTGATGGTATTTCTTTCATCTTAGAAATCATACTATCATAAAATTCTCTATTTATTGTTCCTTTCTTAATAGCAAAGTCTAGAGCTATCATATATAGAGAAGTTATTTGAGTAGTATATGCCTTAGTTGATGCAACGGCTACTTCAGGACCTGCCCAAGTATAGAAAACATCATCTGATTCTCTAGCTATAGATGAACCTACAACATTAGTTATAGAAAGTATTCTTGCTCCTTTAGCCTTTGAGTCTCTTAATACTGCTAAAGTATCTGCTGTTTCACCAGATTGACTAACTAATATTACTAATGAATTTTCATCTACAAATGGGTCACTATATCTAAACTCTGATGCTATATCAGTTATTACTGGTATATTTACAAATTTTTCTATAGCATACTTACCAAGTAATCCAGCATTATATGCTGTTCCACAAGCCACTATATAAACTTTATTTATTTTATCTAAATCTTCTTTAGAAATATTTATACTATCTAAAACTATGCTTCCATTGTCATCAAGTCTTCTTTCTAGCGTTTCTCTAACACCTGTTGGTTGCTCATGAATTTCTTTTGACATAAAGTAATCATATCCACCTTTAGATGCAGCCTCTACATCCCAAGTTACATGGAATACTTCTTTTTCTACTAGATTTCTATTAGAATCATAAACTGTTACGTTCTCATCTTTTAGATGAACTATTTCTCCATTTTCTAAGAAATAAACATCTCTAGTGTATTTTAATAAGGCAGGTATATCTGACGCTATAAAGTTTTCTCCTTCACCAACACCAACTACAAGAGGACTATCTTTTCTTACTGCAACTAGTTCATTTCCATGTTCTTTACAGATAACACCTAGTGCATAAGCTCCTCTTAATTTTGATATAGTTTTGTATACAGCATCTAATAAATTACCTTCATAATATTTATCTACTAAATGTGCTATTACTTCTGTATCTGTCTGAGATTCAAATTTAACACCTTCAGAGATTAACTCCTCTTTTATTTCCATATAATTTTCTATTATCCCATTATGAACAACTGCTATTGTTTTAGCTTGATTAAAATGAGGATGAGAGTTTACATCAGATGGTTCTCCATGAGTTGCCCATCTTGTATGCCCTATTCCCAAATTTCCATCAATAGGATTCTTTTCTAAATCCTCTGCCAATACAGAAAGTCTACCTTTAAATTTTCTGATATCAAGCTCTTCTCCATTAGAATTATTAACTGCTACTCCTGCAGAGTCATAACCTCTGTACTCTAGCTTAGAAAGTCCTTCTACTATAACTTCTGCTGCCTTTCTACTTCCTAAATATCCAACTATTCCACACATTATTTGTGTCCTCCTAAAAAATATTATTTATATATTTTAAGAGTTAGGTCATATAAGTTTACTTTGGCTTCCCTTTGTCCATAGGATTACTCCTATTATTTAAAGAAGTCTTTCGATGGTAAACACACCGCAGAGCATCCGCCGACAATTCGATTAACTCTGACCTCGTCAACTTAGTTCCTATGTTACTTAATAATTATGTCTATAACTAAGTTCTGGCGCTTAGAAAGGTGCTCTCAGTATTTATACCTGAGAATACCCTTATAAATTACGATAATTTTTCTTGTATAAGATTAGCTAAATTTGTTGCTAATTCTTTTATTTGACCTTCCTCTTTACCCTCTAACATAACTCTAACTAATGGCTCAGTTCCTGATGGTCTTATCAAAACTCTACCATTTCCATCTAAAATAGATTCTATTCTTTCTATCTCAGTTTTTATTTCTGGATATTCCATATATTTAGTTTTATTTTCATTTTTTATTGTTGCATTTACTAATACTTGTGGATATTGACTCATTATTGATGCAAGCTCTGATAAAGGTTTCTTTTCTTGCAAGATTATATTTGCAAGTATTAAAGAACTAAGTACTCCATCTCCAGTTGTATTGTAATCTAAGAATATCATATGTCCAGATTGTTCTCCACCAAGATTGTATCCATTCTTAACCATATCCTCTAAAACATATCTATCTCCAACTGCTGTAGTAGATAAATTTATTCCATTTTCTTTAGCAGCTATTGTTAATCCTATGTTACTCATAACTGTAACTACTAAAGTATCTTGTGCTAATTTATTATTTTTCTTTAAATTTAAAGCACTCAATATCATTATATGGTCTCCATCAACAATTTGACCCTTTTCATTTACAGCAATTAATCTATCGGCATCTCCATCATATGCAAGACCTAAGTCAGCATTATGTTCCAAAACAGCATTTTGAAGTTGTTCTGGATGTGTAGAACCACATTTATAATTTATATTATTTCCATCTGGTGAGCTATTTATTGAAATTACACTTGCTCCTAATTCATCAAATACTATTGGTGCTACTTTATATGATGCACCATTTGCACAATCCAATACTACTTTTAATCCTTTAAAATCGGTACTTATTATTGATTTCAGATAGTCTACATAGTCCCTTTGTGCATAATGTTCATGTAACTTTCTTCCTACATTTTCCCCAATTGGTAGACATTCAATTTTATCTATATCATCTATATACTCTTCTATTCTTAATTCAATTTCATCATCCAATTTATATCCATTCTTATTAAAGAATTTAATTCCATTATATTCAACAGGATTATGAGATGCAGATATAACCACGCCACAATCAGCACCATATTTTCTAGTTAAATATGCCACTGCAGGTGTTGGTATTATTCCAACAGTAATAACATCACATCCAACAGACATAAGTCCTGCTATTAAAGATGCTTCTAACATATCTCCTGATATTCTCGTATCTTTACCTACCACTACTTTTACCCTGTGGTCTCCTTGAGCTAAGACAAAACCACCAGCTCTACCAAGTTTATATGCTAAGTCACATGTTAATTCTGTATTTGCTACTCCTCTAACTCCATCAGTTCCAAAATACTTTCTCACTAAAGATTCTCCTTCCATAATTGAAAAGCTTGCAATTTATATTATATTTTTATAGTTCATAAAATATCATTATATTCTTAATTTCAGTCATAAAAACATTTTAATACTTATCAGCAAAAAAGACAATAGAAATAATTCTATTGTCTTTTTTTTGACATCTTTTTTCTTTATTAGTTAGTTGCTACAGAACATGCAGCATCCATACCTTTTTGTAGAGCTTCTCTGTTTAATGGAACGAATTTTTCTTTTCTAGGTCCGAAAACTTTCTTAAATGCTTCTAATACAGATTCTATATCTACAGTATCAGCTACTTTTAAGTAAGCTCCTAACATTATCATATTAGCAACTTTGTCATTTCCTAACTCAACTGCTAATTCATTTGCTGGTATATAATAAACATCTACATCTGTTCTTTCAACTTTTTCTTTTATTAAAGAGCTATTTACTATTATTTTTCCACCAGGAATTACATCATCTTTGAATTTTTCAAATGCTGGTATGTTTAATAATATAGCTGCAGTTGCATCATCTGTTATAAGTGGAGAACCAACTGGTTCACTAGATACAGTTACTGCACAGTTTGCTGTACCTCCACGCATTTCTGGTCCATAAGATGGTAACCAAGAAACTTCTTTTCCTTCTAGCATTCCTGCATAAGTAAGTAATTGTCCCATAGACATAACACCTTGGCCTCCGAAGCCTGCACATATTACTCTAGCTGTAGACATTTACTTCACCTCCTCAACTTCAACATTTTTGAAATTTCCTAATGGATAGTATGGTATCATATTGTCTCTTAACCATTGTAAAGCATCATTTGGAGCTAGTCCCCAGTTTGTAGGACAAGTAGATAATACTTCTACTATTCCAAATCCTAATCCTGCTTGTTGAACTTGGAATGCTTTCTTTATAGCTTTTTTAGCTTGTCTAACATGAGCTGGAGTATCAACTGCTACTCTTTCTACAAATACAGCTCCTGTTAATGTAGCTAACATTTCGCTTACTCTTATTGGATAACCTTGAGTTTCAGCATTTCTTCCTGATTGAGCAGTAGTAGCTCTTTGTCCAACTAGTGTAGTTGGAGCCATTTGCCCACCAGTCATACCATATGTTGTATTGTTTACAAATATAGTAGTTATTTTTTCTCCTCTAGCAGCTGCATGAACTATTTCAGCAGTACCGATTGAAGCTAAGTCTCCATCACCTTGATAAGTGAATACTGTATTTTCAGGATGAACTCTTTTTATTCCTGTAGCAGCTGCTGGTGCTCTACCATGAGCAGCCTCTTGAGTGTCACAGTTAAAATATTTATATCCTAGAACTGAACATCCAACTGGAACAACACCTACAGCATCACCTAATACTCCTAATTCTTCTAATACTTCACCAACTAATCTATGGATTATACCATGTGTACATCCTGGACAGTAGTGAGTTTGAGTATCTTGTAATCCTTCAGTTTTCTTAAATACAACAGCCATTATCTAGCACCTCCTGCAACCAATTCTCCGGCAATAATTTTTTTAGCTTTTTCAACTATTTCTGCTGGTGTTGGAGTCATTCCTCCTGGTCTTCCATGGAAGTAAACTGGTAATTTACCTTCTACTGCCATTTTAACATCTTCCACCATTTGTCCCATACTCATTTCAACAGTTAATATGTTTCTAGCATTAGGAATTTGGTCAAATGCTTCAAATGGGAATGGCCATAATACTTTAGGTCTTATAAGACCTGCTTTTATTCCTTCTTCTCTTAATATATCAATTGCGCTTTTTACTACTCTTGAAGTAGTTCCATAAGCTGCAAATACAAATTCAGCATCTTCTGTTTTGTACATTTCGTATTGAACTTCATTTTTTTCCATTGCTTCAAATTTTTCTTGTAAATGCCAACAATGGTCTTCTAGTACTTCTGGCTCTAAGTATAGAGAGTTTATTACATTAGGTACTCTTTTTCCTTTAGTTCCAACAGTTGCCCAATCTTTAGGAGGCAATTCTCTTTTCTTTTCAGGAGCTTTAAATTCAACTGGCTCCATCATTTGACCTATCATACCATCTGCAACTACCATAACTGGTGATCTGTAGTAATCTGCAACGTCAAAAGCTTCCATTATCATATCAACAGCTTCTTGAACTGTAGCTGGTGCGAATACTGGAGTTCTGTAGTCTCCATTTCCTCCACCTCTTGTAGACATAAAGTAGTCAGCTTGTGAAGGTTGTATACTTCCAAGTCCTGGACCACCTCTCATTACGTTAAGTACAACACAAGGAACTTCTGCACCTACTGCATATGTTATACCTTCTTGTTTTAAAGCAACTCCTGGTGAAGATGAAGAAGTCATAACTCTTGCTCCTGCACCTGCTCCACCATAAACCATGTTTATTGCAGAAACTTCTGATTCAGCTTGAACGAACGCTCCACCTATCTTTGGTAACTCTCTTGATAAATATTCTGGTAATTCACTTTGTGGAGTTATTGGGTAACCGAAGAAATATTTGCAACCAGCTTCTATAGCTGCTTTTCCAAATGCTTCGTTACCTTTCATAAGTATCTTAGCCATTAAAATTCCCCCTTAAATATTAATTAAATTAATCTCTTTCTACTGTTATAACTACATCTGGACACATAGTTGCACAACTTGCACATCCTATGCATTTTTCCATTTCAAAAACAGTTGCTGGGTTATACCCTTTTTTGTTTATTACATTTGAGTCTAATTGTATGATTTTTACTGGACATGCTTCAACGCATAATCCACAACCTTTACAACGTTCTTCATTAAAAGATACTTTTCCTTTAGCCATTTACCTAAGCCTCCTTAAACTTTCTATATATTTGAGCTCAAACTACATCCAATCTTCTCTCATATATAATTTTATAGGAAAAATTTCTCCTTCTATGTCTTTTGGTAACTGTTCAACAAGATTTTCTAAACATGCAACATATCTTATAGGTATATTACATTTCTCAGAAACTTCTTTTGCAACTTTCTGTCCTCTTAAAACGTCATCAATAGTAGTAAATCTAATAAGATGAGTATTATTAATTAGACCTGTTACCTTTAACTTAGAAGATTTTTCTATTTCCTTTATATATTGGATAACTTCTTCAGAAGTTTGAGTTTTCTCCCTATTTGCATTTATTACAAAAAGCATATCATAGTCGCCTTCTTTTAACAAATGACTAAATCTTCCTATAACTCTGGCACCTACATTATCTCCACCTAAATCTATAACAGAATTGTATGAATTGTCCACCATAGGAGACATTACTTCTGCTGATACTGCTGGTAAGTCTAATGTTGGAGCATTGATTGAGCTATCAATTGGTTGTATACCTAAAGATTTCATTAGTTCTTTCTTTTCTCTAGTTCTAAAGTATACATTTACCACATCTAAATCGGCTATAGCAACTTTGCCAGAAACCATATCTCTTAATTTAATAACATAGTTCATCGCAAATTCACTTTTACCACTTCCATAGTGACCAGTTATGATTCTTATTCTTTTATCATTAGTTATCATAAACTTGGGCCTCTTCTTCACCAGTTAAAACTCTAAGTCCACCTTGAGCTAATGCAATCATTTCATCTTCTCCTGGATAAACTTTTACATCTGCTATAAATTTAACTCTATCTGTAATCATTTCTGTAAACATTTTTGAATATGCGATTCCACCAGTTAATAGTATTGCTTTTACATCTCCCTTAAGAACTGCTGCATTAGCTCCTATTTCTTTAGAGATTTGATATGCCATAGCTTCATATAATAATTTAGCCTTTTCATCACCAGCTTCAATTCTTTCTTCAACTTCTCTAGCATCATTAGTATTTAAATATGCAACTAATCCACCATTACCTTTTATTTTCTTTTTAATTTCATCTTGAGTATATTTTCCACTAAAGCACATTTTTACTAATGCACCTACTGGTAATCCACCACTTCTTTCTGGAGAGAAAGGACCTTCTCCATCTAATGCGTTTGCAACATCTACTATTCTACCATTTTTATGAGCTCCAACAGAAACTCCTCCACCCATGTGAGCAACTATAAGATTTATATCTTCGTATTTCTTACCTATTTCTCTAGCATATCTTCTTGCTATTGCCTTTTGATTTAGAGCATGTACTACACTTGCTCTGCTTATTTCAGGCATACCAGAAATTCTAGCGATATCTTCTAATTCATCCACAACAACAGGGTCTACTATGTATGAAGGAATATTTACTTCATCACCTATTTGCTTTGCTATTATTCCACCTAAGTTTGAAGCATGTTCTCCTAAAACTCCTACTTTTAAATCTTCAATCATAGCAGCACTTACTGAATAAGTACCACCTTTTATAGGTTTAAGAAGTCCTCCTCTACCTACTACAGCATCTAATTCAGATGTTTTTACTCCACCTTCTTTTAGAGCTTCTTCTATTACTTGTTTACGGAATTCAAATTGGTCTGACACTTTCTCATATTTTCCTATTTCTTCTGAAGAATGTCTTAAAGTTTTTTCAAATACTAAATCCTCATTATCAAATACAGCTATTTTAGTTGATGTCGATCCAGGATTTATTGTTAAGATTTTAAATATTTTGCTCATTTGCCTATTTCCCCCTTAAATTTAAGCCTTTGCTGCCATTAAAACACCTAAAGCTATTGAGTTAAGTTTAGTTTCTTCACTATCTGCTCTAGAAGTTAGTATTATTGGTGCTTTAGCTCCAACTATAACTCCTGCATTTTTTGATTTTGAGAAGAATACTAAAGCTTTATATAATATGTTACCACCTTCAATATCTGGAGCTAATAATATATCAGCTCTTCCTGCTACAGGATGATTTATACCTTTATGTTTAGCTGCTTCTAAAGACACCGCATTATCAATTGCAAAAGGTCCACCAACCATACAACCTTTGATTTCTCCTCTTTCATACATTTCTTCTAGTTCTTTAGCTTCAACTGTATCTTTCATTTTTGGATTTACTTTTTCTTTTGCGCATATTGCAGCAACTTTTGGTTCGTTTATATCTAATGAATGTGCTACTGTGCAAGCATTTTCTATGATTTGCTTTTTAGTATTTGTATCAGGAGCTAAGTTCATAGCTGCGTCAGTTATGAAAAATAATCTGTCATATCCCTCTACATCAAATACTGCTACATGACTTAATACATTTCCAGTTCTAAGACCTACTTCTTTATTTAAAACTGCTTTTAGTATTATTGATGTGTCTACTAAGCCTTTCATTACCATGTCGGCTTTTCCTTGTGAAACTAATTCAACAGATTTTAGAGATGCTTCTGCTAAATCTTTTATATCTATCAGTTCATAATTTTCGATATCCATGTCTATGCTTTTTGCAATTTCTTTAGTCTTTTCTATATCACCTACTAAAATAGCATCTGCTATTTTTTCTTTTCTAGCCATCTCAACTGCCATTAAAACTTCTTTGTCTTGACAACATGCTACTGATATAGTTTTAGGTCCTCTTTCTTTTGCAAACTTAATTACTTCTTCAAAGCTTTTCATGCATTTCCACCTCATCTTGAATTTTTTGAAATAGAACTTTTTATATCTCAATTAAATTATAACTCGTTCAGCAACGTTTTCCTAGGGATAATTGAAATATTTAATTCAAAAATATTTATTTAAATCTATTTATCAGTCTTTTTTCATAATTTCTAGTACTTTTTAGATTTAACAAATATCTCATTGTCCTTATTTTATAATATAACTAAAATAAACAAGATGCAACAAAAACATAAAATTAACAAACTTAATTTTATAGGTTTTTTTGTCGCATCTTGTAACAACTAAATATTCGAAATATTTGTTCATTCCACTTCAACAATATTAGGTTCTATATTTATTTTTTTAAATTGATATGTTGTTTCATATTTTACTTTGTATTTACTATCTTCTTCAGGTCCTTGTGATAAATCGATAAACAATGAAATATCTTTTTTATTTAACTTGCTTAAGTCTTCTGTCGATTCTACTACAACTTTTATATTTACATCAGAAATTATACTTGGATTATCCATATTTGCTGGTATATTTCTTAATTCAATATCCTCTACATTGTATAGAAACTCTGCACTTAACTGTTTTGTTTCATTTAATTTTATTGTTATAGAACTGTCTTCAAGAGTTATACCTTCTGGAACCTCTAAACTCACTTCTTTTTCTCCTCCATCAGCTAAATCAGCTAAATCAACAGGTTTTGTCTTAATATAATTTATTTTGTCTATATTTTCTTTTTTTCCTTTTATTGTAACTTGTTCTGCACTTAATTTATAGTTTTTCAGTGCATCATTATCTTTACCATCCTTCAAGTTCACTCTTATTGGTACAGTCTTTTCTTTTAATAATTCTATTTGTGCAGTTACAAAAGATGAGCTTAATGTTACACCTTCAACCTTTGTTCCACTACTATTTAATGGAATTAATTCTAATTTTTTAGAAAAGTCCTCTGTTTGATTTCCAACATCTAAGTTAGCTCTTACACTTTTGACTTCATTAACCAGACTTCTTGGTCCCGAAACATCGACAACATTCTTACTAAGTTCAATTTTGTTTATATTTCTTTTTGAATTTCCACTTACTTCTACCTTTATATCTCTTTTTTCTTTTATATTTTTTTCAAGATTCACTACTAAAACATCATGTTTAAATTCTATAGTGACACCTTGAGGAATATTTGCTTTTAAATATACTTCTTTCTGTCCTTGTATTGGGTCTTCAATAGTTCCATATACATGTATATCCTCTTTTTTTACACTTTGTACCTTTGATAAACTACCTTTTATATATACATCTGCTGTTAATTTTTCGTCTGGATATATAACAAGATTTTTATCTTTTAAATCACTCATGTTACTTATCGATACAGGTATATCCTCAAACCCCTTAGTTTCTTCAGGGTCAACTACAGCCATAACATACATCCATAATGCAATTGCACTTAAAAATGATATTATTTTTATTTTGGTATTATTTTTCAGTCTATTTATCATTTAAATATACCACCTTTGAAAAAACTTCTTGTTTCTGTATTTGTTTTTAGATTACTACGTAATATATTCATCATTCTTTCTCTAGAGATATCTCTATATAACTTACCTGATTTAGCAATTGAAACGCCTCCAGTTTCTTCAGACACAATCAGTGTAATACAGTCAGATACTTCACTTACACCTATTCCCGCTCTATGTCTAGTACCTAAATCTTTGCTTAAATCCTTACTTTCTGTCAGAGGTAAAAAACATGCAGCTGCCTTTACTTTGGAATCTCTAATTACAACAGCTCCATCATGTAGTGGTGTATTTGGTATAAATATATTTATTAATAGCTGTCTAGAAATCTCAGCATCAATAATAGTTCCTGTATTTATTATATCACTTATTCTAGTTTCTCTTTCCATTATGATAAGAGCGCCTATCTTTTGTCTAGAAAGTGAATATAATGCTTCTACAATTTCCTCTATATTTCTATTAAGAGTCTCTTCTGATGTATTTACATTCTTTCCAAATAAATTAAATTTTGCTCTTCCTATATGCTCAAGTCCTGCTCTAAATTCTGGCTGAAAAATTATAAGGGCAGCTATAACTCCATAATCTAGAGCTTTAAGAGATATCCAATAAACGGTATGCAGTTTAAAAGTGTTACTAAGTTGAGTTGCTAGTAAAAGAAATATTATCCCTTTAAATACTTGTTCTGCTCTTGTATCTTTTATAAACATAAATATTTTGTAAAAAATATACGCTACTATAGATATGTCAATTAAATCATATATACTCATTCTTAATATTATATTAAAAAATCCATTTAAAAAAGAATTTATATCTAACACAGTTTTATCCTCCTGTTTGATAACTTCTTAATTATTTACACTATGTATTATACTATATAAATCTAACTCTATACAAACTATTTAACTTTTGTGTAAATAATTCTAATTTTATGGTTCGAGATTGTTAAATAATCTCTAAAGACATAAAAAATATTGATTCAATAAATGTATATTTTTATTAAAGTTAGTTTTAGGTCAAATAATTCAAACCATCAAGGCGCGAATACAAAATAGTACTCGCGCCTTAACACAGTTTTATGCTATAGAACCTATTTAATATATCATTAATTAATATATATTTACTAAAATAAATTTTATAATCTGCTCATTAATTATATAACTGAAACATTATCTATCATAAATATTATCTTATTAACTTATTAATGTAATTCTTGCCTTAAAATAATAATCTGCTTTATAACTAGTCTAGATAAATTTATTTTAATATACTACTACAAATACTATTAGAAATTATTTTCTATAGGTAAAATAACACACATATTCTCAAACTTATGCATCTATTACCTATACTATTATAATTCATTTAGTATAACCTATAAATGTTACATTACATTGTCAATTCTCTATAATACTTAATTTTTCATAATTCATTATATAAGTACAATTAATTTATAAGTTAATTAATCATTCTAATATATTAATACTATAAAGTATACAATATAATGTATATAGACTTTATCCTATAGTTAGTGATTCCTTCTAACTAGAACTTTTATAAACGTCTTGTAAACTATTATACATTAGCATTTATATGTTTACAATATTAATGAATATACTGTAACTCTTAGAAGGTTTAAAGTTTGTAAAGAAAAAGACACAGGTAATATACATGTATCCTGTGTCTTTTTAAACAATATAAAAGTTTACTATAAAATATAGTAAACTTTTCTTAATGAGCGCACAGGGATTCGAACCCCGGACACACGCCTTAGAAGGGCGTTGCTCTATCCAGCTGAGCTATGCACCCAAGTTATTATGGAGCGGGAAACGAGATTCGAACTCGCGACTTCAACCTTGGCAAGGTTGCGCTCTACCACTGAACTATTCCCGCTTATTTAGTTTGGCGACCTGGAAGGGGC